>CALHSA010000017.1 GCA_938038205.1 uncultured bacterium
TAAGTAAAGAATTTTAAAAAAACGCCGATATACTAAGCAAAGTGGTAATTCTTTACCGGGTAAGGTTCTCAATAATAACTCTAACTATTTTAATATTGTTGACGATAGCGGCCCTTAGCTTAAAGTTTGGCTGGCATTTGCCTCAATTTTTCGCCACTAATATTAACTCTGGTATTTTTGTTGACTGCTCAAATCCATTAAATCACAAAAATCCAACTTGTGATAGAAGTAAACAATTTCGAAAAAATCCAGAAAAAACATTCCCTAAACGGCCTAACTTTAACGGTTTTAATTTGTATTAAGCTTATTAATCCTCAGATAAAACCTTTCTAACAATTGATGGGGTGAGAAGTGTTGGGAGGATTACCTCTCCTTTGTTCGGAATGTAAATAACTGTAAAAGGCACAGCCTTTGCCCCTCTTTTCATAAGTCCTTGAGTAACTCTCTGCTCTCCATTTGTCCAATCTGCTTTCACAAACCTAAACTTTAAGTTTTTTAGCTCGTTGATTAATTCATGATCAGAGAAAACTAGGTATTTGTTAACTTTACAAGTTACGCACCATTCAGCTGTAAAATCTAAGTAATAAGGAACCCCCTCATCCCTAAGCTGTTTTAGTAAATCTTCTGAATAGTTATCCCAGACAACTCCATACTCAGATATTCCTTGTGATTCTGTGTTTTTTAAAGAAATGCTTGCAAAATAGCCGCCAACAAAAATTAAAAGAGCACTAAAAATTAACCTCCTACTAAATAATAAGCTTACTCCAGTGCCTAATAGCAGATATGCTACAAGTGATAATGATGGAGAAACTCCTTGATTTTCTAAAATCCACAGTAGCCAAAAAATCGTTAAAGCAAGAGGCAAACTAAGAATTTTTATTGAGGTTTCCATATTAGATCGAATTAAATTTGTAAGTTTTTTAAGAGCCGTAAATTTAAGAGTTAAGGGGAAGAACAAACTAAAAGAGAGACCAAGAATTATAAAAACAAGCAGATTTTGCAAAAAACTTCTTTCAGAGGAAGAGATTAGTAATGTAACTAAAAAAGGAGCTCCGCAAGGAAGAGCAAGTAAGCTAATTCCAATACCAAAGAAAAAGTCAAAAAACTTAGATGATGAGTTTACTGAGATAGCGTATCCAAAAAAAGGAATGTTGAAAACTTTTAGGAAATTTAGTGTTAGAGAGAAAAGTAGAAAGTTAATCCAAAAAACAAAAATTTTATTCTGAAGTTGGAATCCCCAACCGAGATTTTTAATCCCCTCTACGGCCCCCGAGACAAGAATTCCCATTACAGTGATAGTTAATGTTGCACCGGCTACAAAGATATATGAAGCAGTAGGTTTTAAAGATTTAAGGGCTAGTACAGGAAGGACACACGGCATAAAATTTAGAATTACTCCAGCAAGGATTGCCAATAAAACACTGTAAAGAAAAGATAGAACGTTATTTTTCTGGTAGCTTACACTCGGATAAACATAGAAATTTCCTATTTTGTAAAATTTTGCAGTATCCGAGACGAATAGAAGACCATTAGGTTTTTCGCTACTTATACGTACTGAGTTTGGTGTTTCTTGATAAATTGCCGAAGGGGGAAGATCGTAAGGGAAAAATTTAATACTACTTTCTAAACTTCTAATCTGGAGGCTTGATTCTAGAGTTAGGATGCTTAAATCAGCTGGCAGAGTACTAGTAAAATCTAACTGATTTACCTCTTCAGTATTTTCGTAATTTGGTAAAGATTCAAGATTGAATTTAATGCTCAGTTGTTCAGGTATGCAAGTGTCAGAGCATATTAAATAATCAAGGTTAATTAAACCGGAATTCGGTAAATTTTTAAAGTCAAAAGAGAGGACGGCAAGAAATCTCCCCTCAAGAATATAGTTTGTTATGATCTCTTTTTTTATTTCTTTTGGACCCGATAAGAGTATTGGGTAAGTTACTAGGGGTTCTTCATCTAACTCTACTATAAATTTTATGCTCTCGCCGCTATCACCTGGATTCCACCAGTACAGATGGAAATTTTGAGCTGGTAAAAATTCTAAAATGATTTTTAAATGATTACCCTGAATGATTTTTGAAGCGTTAACTTGCAAATGATCTGTGGTAAACTGGCTAAAACACAGTAGTGTGAAAAGTAAATATAGTAACCTCACAATGTTAGTATAATTTTATTCTTATGTTATTAGAATCTAGCGCTGAGTCTCTTACATGGGCCGATGTTATTGGTGAAGAGAAAGATAAGGAGTATTTTAAAAACTTAATGAAAACAATCCTTGATGAGGAGAAATTTTACACAATCTATCCTCCACGGAAGGATAGATTCATGGCTTTCAAGTTAACTCCCTTTGAAAAAGTTAAAGTGGTTATTCTTGGTCAGGACCCTTACATAAACCCTGGACAAGCACATGGCCTTTGTTTCTCTGTACCTAAAGGTGTGCCGTTACCCCCTTCCCTTAGAAACATCTATAAGGAGATAGAATCTGATATCGGGTGTAAAATGGATTACTCTAATGGAGATTTGACTCATTGGGCGAAGCAAGGTGTACTTTTGCTTAACTCAATCTTGACCGTTAGAAAAGGAGAGCCAGCTTCCCATAAACATATTGGATGGGAACAATTTACTGATACGGTTCTTTATAAATTAAGCTTACTAAAAAGAAATCTTGTTTTTATACTTTGGGGGTCTTTTGCTTGGCGAAAAGAAACTGT
The DNA here is from genome assembly GCA_938038205.1 of uncultured bacterium. GTDB lineage: Bacteria > Bdellovibrionota_C > UBA2361 > JANWWW01 > JANWWW01 > CALHSA01. Next base: position 2,709 of record CALHSA010000017.1, read on the forward strand.
GCTTAAAAACATTGAGTCTCATTTAATTCTCAAAGCGAATCATCCTAGTCCACTTTCAGCATCAAAAGGTTTTTTTGGTTGTAAACACTTCTCAAAAACAAATTTATATTTAACTAACCACGGTTTCGAGGGAATTAATTGGCAGAATATTTAAGGCGTGAACAATGATTCACTTAAAATTTACATTTAATCAAGCTCTTTTTTTTACTTCTTAGGGCTTAAAAAGAAAGATTTTAAGATTTCGGGTATAATAACCTTTATAAAAATGACCGAGAAAAAGACGAAAAAGACGAAAGGTGCTGAGTGTAAGCTTCCAGAGGGTTATTTGAATGTTGGAAACACGGTTATCATTATTGAGAAAGAGGATCCATATAAGGAGTTTATTGATCATATTAAAAGAAATGGTAACACTAATTATTTGAGGAATATTTCTAGAGAAAGTTAAGGATACAGTTCTTTTATATACCATTTCCTACCGCTCTTTTTATACAAGAATCTTCTGTGCAGTCTTTCAGTGCTTCCAAACCAGAACTCAAACTTTTGTGGTTTAATCTCGTAACCGCACCAGTGAGCAGGGGTTGGTACTAACTTAATTTTTTTTATGTATTTTTGGAACTTGTTTTTTAGATCGTACCAGCTATCTAATACTTTTGATTGTTTAGAAAGAGATAATGCAAGCTGAGATTCAAGGGGTCTGAGAGAGAAATACTCAACACAAATTTTCCTTGGGAGCTTGGAAACAAATCCATGAACTCTAATTTGAACACTTATTGTTGGCCAGTAGAAAACTAAGCTAGCTCGTGGTTTTCTTTTTAATTCTTTGACTTTCTGTGAGTGTTTGTTAGTAAAAAAATAGAAAGACTTATCAATCGATTTGATCAAAACCATTCGTCCGTTTGGCCCGTCAGTGCAGAGAGTTGCAGCGTTTGGTTCAGGCTCAGTTTTGATAGCTTTCTTAAATAAGAAATTAAAAAAAACAAAGGGATTTTTCTTTGGTTTTATCTCACTTAAAACGTTTAATGTTAAATACTTAGGCTTCAGATTGGGAATATATTTACTTTTTCGAACCCTTGGATCCACTCTATTTTTGGAAGAACTTCCCATTTTATTACAAACAGATCAAGCCTAACATATTCAGGATAAAGACTGCAGGATAAAACAACTGAACGAAGTTTCTTTCTAAGCGCTTTTAGTTGTTTATCTTTTAAAAGCTCCCAAGGTTGCTTGTTTGAAGTCACTCCCTTAACTTCAACTGCAACAAGCTCCTTGCCATCAAAAATTAGAATATCAAGATCTCCTTTTATACTTTTTGCTCTCCATCTTATGATTACGCATCCTAGTACTAGAAAATAAATAATTGCTACAAGCTCAGTAATTAAGCCAAGGGAGGATTTATATGAGATTTTTCCCACCCTTGTTTAATCGTTTGTGTTAATACAGGATAAACCAATCGGAAAGTTTTTCTATGAAAAATCGTTGCACCAGACTTAGATAATTCTTGCTGATGCAATTTTGTAGGATACCCTTTGTGAATATCTAACCTGAACTCGGGAAACTTTTCCATCATTGAACTTACAAGGGAATCTCTTAGCACCTTTGCTATCACTGAGGCAGCCATGACCGCGTGATATTTACAATCCGCTTTGGGTTCAGCAACAATATTGAAATCAAAACTTGGTTTATACGGCCCATCAACGAAGTAATAATCAGCCTTTAGTTTTTGAATACATTTTTTAAAGCCGTACATAGTTGCTTGAAGAATGTTGAATTTATCTATCCTCCGTGGGCCAATTGCAACAACATAGTAATCAACTGCTAGATTAATTACCTTAAAAAAAATGTTAACTCGACTGTTTGAGTTTAGCTTTTTTGAATCATTCAAACCAGGCAACCGTAGGTTAAGTGGTAATACACAACCTGCAACAACCACAGGCCCAAATAGAGAACCCCTTCCTGCCTCGTCTAATCCACAAACAAGCTTCATATGTTTACAGCTTTAAAAACTAGGTCTATTACAAAAAAAGCAGGAATGATGTACAGAATCCGAAATAGGTGCGTTAAAGCTGGGTCTAAACGATGCAAATAATCAGCAATTAAAGGGGTGAGGTAGATATCTAAAATCCAACAACAAAAAAAAACCAATAGAGAGATCAAAAAATTTTTTAAATGAAGTTTTAAAGTATATAAATCACCGAATGAGGAGACCAAAGAAAACAAATAAATTATCGCTGGAATTCCCCAAATAAATTTAACAATTAGTTCAAAAAACACCCTTGCTTTATTCTACTTATGTGGTAACCTGTAAAAAAGGGTGGATTTGTTTAGATTTTTTGTGCCCTTTATGGATCCGGCTTGTTTATCCTCCCCCTTAACTAAGGTAGAACTGGAAGAGCTTTATGAGTTAGTTTGTACCCTAAGAAGGTCCTTAGATATGCAGTGTCGTAGGAATAAATCTCTTGATAAACGAACAGTTGATCAGGAGAAATTAGAGTCATTAACAAAGGCAATTAAATATTCTGAAGAACTTTTAAAGCAATTAGTTGCTTCTCATCCAGGTGATTCAGTTGAAGATATCAAATTATTACTTCAAAGAGTAAAGAAAATCCCTGGTGCTGATGAGTTTTTACGAGAAATTTCTGGCAAACTGGTGCAACTGAAAAAGGCAGTTTAAAAGCAATTAATCTGTTTTTTTAGGGTTTGTTTTGTAATCAGCTTAATTTTACATTTTTTATCTCTAATATTAATGAACAAATCGTTATCAGTTCTTTTTATCCTGCAAAATCCTATAGGAAGCTTTAAACAGGGTGTTTTATAACCTGAAGTTACAAATCCCACTGTTCCCCCTGATATGTCAACAACTTCCAAGCCTTTACGAGGGACACCTCCAAATTCTTCTAAAATAAATAAACGCAAATCCCAATTTTTGCTCATTTTATGTTTACCTATGAATTCTTTGGAAAAGTCAACTTTAGAGGCTAGACCTGATTCTAACGGCGAGAAACTCTCGCTCAATTCATTTCCGTACAAAGTTAAGCCAGCTTCTAGTCGTAAAGTATCTCGAGCTATTAATCCACATAAATGATACCCATAAGAGATTGTTTTTCTTATGATATCTTTAGCAAGATCAACAGAATGTAAAAATATTTCATAGCTTAATTCTCCACTATACCCTGTTTGACTTATGAAAAGGATATCGTTTGATAATGGTTCTACGCTATTTTTTGAGCTTGGACAAGGCAATCCCAAATTTTTCATTAAAACGTTCGCATGAGGTCCTTGAATCACAAGAACTACAGGTTGAATGATTTTAAACTCTACCTGATGATACTCAAAATACTTTGGCAAAACATCTTTATTACAAGCATTTCCAACAAAATAAATGTTGTTACTTAAGTACAACATTCCATCCTCAACTATTCCCCCTGAATCATTCAAAAGAATTAAATACTGACTTGAGTTCCATAATGAAAAATCTGTTTTGAAAGGTGTTAAATAATCAATTTTCGATAATGCTTCAGAATTTAAACAATAAACCCTAAGGTGGCTAATATCCGCGATGGTTGCTAAGGTGCGAGTAAGTTTGTGCTCTTGTATACAATTGGTGTACTCTAAAACCACCTTAAACCCCTCAAACTCTCCATATTTAGGATTGTAGCTTTCAAGAAACTCTGTTAACTGGAGTTTTATTCCCATTTTTAAAAGCTGTAAATGTGTTCTCTAATAAACTTTGTACAGTCATTGGTCCTACACCACCAGGAACTGGAGTAAATGCAAGTAGTTGCTCTGATTCCACAATTAAATCCCCCATTAATTTTCCATTCTCAAGCCTTATACCAACATCGATGACTATTGCTCCGGAGCGAAAAACTTTCGAGCTTGTACGCGGTCCCGCTCCGGTTGCAAGAATAACTATATCAGCATCTTTCAAATATCTAATTGTATCACCTGTTTTTGAGTGGCACACTGTTACTGTAGCATTCCTTTGAAGCAAAATCTCAGCCATTGGTCTTCCAACTAGATTACTTCGGCCTACAATTACAGCATGTAGACCTGATAAATCTGAGGCCGGAGGAAATGGCTCATATTTTCCGATTTTTTTTAAATGAAAAACTAAATCAATCAAATTAATACATGCTAAAGGAGTACAGGGAAAGTATCTCGGATTTTGTGTAAACAGTAAACCTTGATTCGAAGAGGTTAAACAATCAACATCTTTGATTGGACTAATCAAATCAATAACTTTTTTTTTGTCTAAATGTTGTGGAATAGGTAGTTGCAAAATCATAGCGTCGCAAAGATTGTCTTGATTTATTTTAATTATTTCGTCTTTAAGTTTTTCAAAATCTACAGTTTCATCTAAGTTCAAATATTTGGCTATTATACCAACACGATGACAAGCCTCTATTTTGCGACTTATATAAATAGAAGAGGCTTTTTTTTTACCTACCTGAATTATTGTTATGCATGGCCTGTTACTCTCCCCGGGATCGTAATGACAAAGCAGTTCTTTTAAGTGAAGCTCTCTTAGAAAAGCGAAAAGTTTCCCATCTAATCTAAGCATAAAAGCTCTTTAAAAAAAAGACGAAGGAAATCGAATGATGATAATCTAGGCAATTCTAAAAGTACGGGCGATTGATACTCAAAATATCTAAGTCGGGATTGTAAGTAGGTTTTTTTCACTGCCAATGAAAAATCAAGGGGATTTTTCGGGATTTTTTGTTTAATTCCTTTGAGCAAAATCAGATCTGGCCTAATTCCAAAGCATAAACTAAAAGGATCCTTTAATTTTATTTTTGAGAAAAAACTCATATAACTGCAACTCACATAATATCCTCTGAGATTAAAAGCAAAAATCCAATTATAATCCAACCGTTTCGAAATTAAATCAAGATTAACTAAATAATAGGCATCAAGAAAAAATGATATTCTGTGAATAATTTCACTCGGTACAGTTTGATCTATAAAAATAATTTTACTGTAATTAATTTTTCTTGAAAGAAGTTCTTCCAAAAATTGATCGTTAAAAATTGTTGTTTCAAAATTATCTAGGTTTAAAAAAAATTCAGTTTCATTAAACTTAACTATGAGATTTTTCACAGTAATAATGCCATATTACGCCTACTAACCCACACAAAAATATAGCAAGGAAATATTGGTCTAAAGGATACTTATGGAATAAGAAAAAAGCTGATACTGGTAGCAGGAAACCTAAATACGATACCCGGTTCTGAATTATCATTGCAAACAAAGTGATCAAGTACACTATTACTCCTGGGTGTAAATATTTGGGCAAAAAGTAACTTATATAGGGCACTGCAAATTTTAAAAATAACTCCACTCCTTCTCTGCCGATATGAAATAAAGTAGTGTAGTACAAAGTTGCCTTGGCGTCGGTTATGAGCATAGGTAAATAAAAAGTTGCAACAACAGCTGAAAAAACCAGTACACCTTGTAAAGTTTTTCTAAAGCCAAACACTCTATAAAAGTAAAAAACATAAGCAGGGATTATAAAAATGAAAGTTTGCTTGAAGGATATGCTTAGTCCCAAGAAAACAAAAGCTATACTGTGCAGTTTTGATCGGATAAATAGAAAGCCAGTTAAAAGAAGAGAGAGGGATAAAATATCGAGCTGCTCAAAACTTTTCTTCAAAAATAATCGGTGGGATATTAAACCAAATCCTAACACTACCGATGATAGCACCGGACTTTCGATCTCATGTTTTTTCAAAATTACATAAAAGAAGTAACTTAAAAGAATAGCCAAATAAACTCTATTCAACCACGAAACTTTGTACCAAACTTTAAGAAACTCAAAAAAATCAGAAGACCCAGAAATTTTATCCAGAAAGGCTATGAAGATGTACCCTAAAGGAAAATAGGGGGGAGCTTTCTCCGTTTTTTTCTCTTTATTATTTTCAGAGAAAACAGAGTAAGGGTTTTTAAACTCCTGTATATGTTTTGAATGGGTGTAAATTACTCCCAAATCACTAGCAAGACTCCACTTTCGCTGATATTGGTCAGTAAAAACACGATAAATAACGACTATAGCTAGAACGCCAAGAAACAACTGCCTAAACGTAATCATGCTTTTTGCCCAAGTGATCAAAAATTAAAATCATAAGAGAAAAAAGTGGATAAACTCCGGAGGGATCGAATTTAAACAAAAAAGTGCAAACTAAAAAGGATTTAAAAAAAGAAAGCTTGCTAGAGTTAATGAAAGGAACGCTCAAAACTAGAATAATTTCTAATATTCCAAGTTTATCCAACGAATTTAAAAGTTGAGTTTGATTCAGAGCAAAAATATAAAAAGAAAAAATTAACAGCAAGCTAAGAAAAGAACTTAAAACAATTGATTTACTTTCAGTGACTAATGTTTTTGAGAGGAAGAAGATAAAACTTAATAGTGGATTTAAAAGTCCTGCTATTAAGTAGCACAAAAAACTTTTTTCTTGACTGAAAAGAAAGAGGAGTGAGAATGCAAGTAAAGAGTATGGTTCAAAAATAATCAGGGCCAAGCTCGGATTAGATAACACTATAAATAACGTAATGGCGAATTTTAAAGGGAGATTATTAATTCTAGAAGTTATATTTACGAATAAAATTGAGCTAAAAATAAAGCTTACAAACGTTAAAAAATAAACGAGAAGTTTTTTTGTTTTTTCATGATAGATTTTTGCCAGAAACCAATTCTCAAAAGGCTTGCTTTTGCCATCTTTTTTAAAGTCTTTTTTTAAAAAATTTTGTGTTAACGCCTTTTTTCGTATTTCGTTTAAACGTGCGATTATTCCTGGATTCTGAACGCGCGCTTCTATCGCCTCAGGAGTATATTTTTTTGCAAAATTAGAGGGCAAACTTGAGATTAAGTAAATTTGAGATAAAAAGAAAATTAAGAATAGGATTAATTTTTCAAAGTTCAAGAACACGTTAACTATCAAAGTCTGGGTAACCTGTGGGCTTGCTTTTGTGAAATTGTAGAGCTGATTTCAGAATGTCAGATAAAGTAAACGAGGGGCTCCAGTTAAGTAAATCTTTTGCTTTTTGAATATCAGCCACTAAAAACGGCACATCGCCTGGTCTTTTTGCTGAAACCTCAATTTTTAGCTTTCGTTGTAAAATAGTTTCTAACTCTGAGATAACTTGTTTCACTGAAAAACCGGTCCCTGCCCCAAGATTTATTACCTCAAATCTAGCATCACTTTTTTTAAGAAACTCTAAGGCAAGAATATGAGCAGCTGCTAGGTCTTCAACGTGAATAAAATCCCGAACACACGTGCCATCAGCAGTTTCCCAATCATCACCGAAGATAACGAACCTTTCTGTTTGTCCCAAAGCAAATTTACATAGTAAAGGAATTAGATGAGTTTCCGGAGAGTGATCTTCTCCGAACTTGCCATCTGCTGATGCTCCTGCAGCATTAAAGTATCTCAAGCATATTGCTCTTATTTTGTTTTTATCAAGAGCTAGATGCTCAATCAAACTTTCTGCTGCAGCTTTTGTAGCTCCGTAAACACTAGAGGGCCCTAGATAATCTGACTCTTTCAGAGGATGGTTCTTAGGCTTGTAAACTGCAGCTGAACTGGAGTAAATCACAACTGAATCTTGGGGAATTTTATCTAAGAAGTTTGCAAGCTTAAAAACATTCTCATGCCAATATAACCATGGATTATCCATAGATTCATCAACCCGGATTTTTCCTGCTAGAAGTATGAAATAATTAAAACCGCTTAAGAACTCTTCAGAAACTTCTCCGTAATCAATGTGATGTAGTTTTATTTCAGTAAATAATGCGGCCCTATGACCTGAGGATAAATTATCTAAGACCTCAACCTGATAACCTTTTGAATGTAAACCTCTAGCTACAAAAGAACCAATATACCCAGCTCCTCCGACACATAGAATCTTCATTCTCTAAAGCGCATTTAGTATAACTAATTAACGCGTTTGCATGAAGTATAACAGAGTTCTTATTAAAATTTCAGGAGAAATTTTAAAAGGAAGTCAAGGTTTTGGTTTTGATTTCGATTTTATTCAGAGCTTAGCAGAGGAGATAAAAGAGTCCCACTTGTTGGGGGTTGAGCTGGCTATTGTTGTAGGTGGTGGCAATATAGTGCGTGGTAATACTTTAGAAAGTAATGGAATCGATCGGGCTACGGCTGATTATATGGGTATGTTAGCCACAGTTATGAACGGATTGGCTTTACAGAGTGTATTTGAAAAAAATGGCTTATATACTCGTGTAATGTCAGCTATCGAAATGAATAAAATATGCGAACCTTACATTAGAAGGAGGGCTATACGCCATTTGGAGAAGAAGAGAATTGTTATTTTTACAGCTGGAACAGGGAATCCGTTTTTTACAACTGACACAGCGGCCGCTCTCAGAGCGACGGAGATTGAGGCACAAATTATGATTAAAGGAACAAAAGTGGATGGCATTTTTTCAGCAGATCCTAGTTCTGAAAGTAGCTATAAGCTGGATACTGTTAGTTACTTAGATTGCGTCAAACAAGGATTAAGGGTAATGGATTTAACAGCTGTTACATTGAGCATGGATTATAGTTTGCCAGTGGCTGTTATAAATCTCACTGAGAAGGGTAATTTAATTAAGTTTTTAAAAGGAGAAAAGGTTGGAAGCCTGATTACTTGATTAAAAATTTTCTTCTCTAATATTATATCGCTTATTAATGGAGAGTGAGCAGATTAAGAAACTTAAAGAAAAATGTCAGAAAGCTGAAGAGTACTTTTTATCATCTCTAAAAAAATTAAGAACAGGGAGAGCCAATTCAGCTTTAATTGAAGACATTTCGGTTAATTATTATGGCACGCAAACCCCAATAAAAAAACTAGCTCACATATCAGTTGCTGATCCTAGAACTTTGATGGTCCAAGCATTTGATCATCAGGCGGCGGTTGAGATAGATAATGCAATTAGGTCTAGTGGCTTGGGTCTTAATCCTCAAAGAGATGGTTTAATATTGAGAATCCCTCTCCCCCCTATGACTGAAGAAAGAAGGAAAGAATTATTTAAAAAAGCAGCTAAATTAACTGAAGAAGCAAAAGTCGAAGTAAGAAGATTTCGAAAAGAAGCACTTGCAGAAATTAAAGAGTTGATCCCTGGTGAAGACGACAGGAAAAGATTAGAGAAGGAGGTTCAGAAAATTATAGAGGAGTTTGAAAGGCGATTCGATGAAGAGCTAAAGAAGAAAGAGAAGGAGATCTTTGAGGTATGAATCCGAATCATGTTGGAATAATAATGGACGGAAATGGCAGGTGGGCTACAGAGAGAGGTTTAGAGAGATTTGAGGGACACAAGAGAGGGCTAGAAACTTTAAAATCTACTGTTGATTTGGCTCTTAAACACAATATTCCTCACATTTCATTTTTTGTTTTTTCAACAGAGAATTTTTTTAGGCCTGCTAAAGAAGTAAATTTTCTCATGGATTTACTTAAGCAGGCTTTTTTTTCATATATAGATGAGTGTGTAAGTAGAGGAATAAAGATTAAAGTCGTAGGGAATTTATCACTCTTAGAGGATGATATACAAAGATTGTGTAAAACAGCTGAAGAGAAAACCAAGTATTGTAACAACTTAAAAGCTTATTTTGCAGTTGCATACGGAGGTAGAAGAGAGATTGTAGATGCGGTGAATAAGATTTTAGCATCTCAAGTGAAAAGTGTTTCGGAAGAATCTTTTAGACAGTATCTTTATTGTCCAGAGATGCCGGATATCGATCTTTTAATAAGAACCGGAAAGGAGAAGAGAATATCCAACTACTTTTTATGGCAGATTCAGTATTCAGAGATTTTTTTTAGTGAAAAATATTGGCCAGATTTTGATGAAGATGAGTTGGTTAATGCAATAAATTTTTTTAAAACTAGAGAACGGAGATTCGGACGGGTGATGGACAACTTTGCAAATGTAAAAAACTAGCTTGTTTAAGAGAATTTTCGTAGGAGCTCTTTTAATAATCTTACTTTTTTCCTTG
>CALHSA010000018.1 GCA_938038205.1 uncultured bacterium
CTATCATCCTTGAGTAGGAAAGATAATCTAATCCGTTTCTAATACCCACTGCTCTTTGTACTATCTCTGCTTTAAATGCCTCTACTATCTGTAATCCAGCTGGATCATCACTTGGTGTGTTTATCCTACTACCTGAGGCTAAATTCTGACCTGCTCTGTCTAGCTCTGAGGACTTCATACCCAGAATCCTTAAATACATGCTCTGAACCCTGGATATCTCTCCTATCCTCATGTACTTATTACTCTAATCGGCTTTTCTCTATTGAAAGTTTAGGTTTTTTATAATTTTTTTTATTTACGAAAAAATTCTTTAGACATCTTTCAACATTTAAACTAAAACACAGGTAAACTATAATTAAGGTAGGCGGAGATGGTGGAATTGGCAGACACGCCAGTTTTAGAAGCTGGTGCCTTTACTGGCTTGGGGGTTCGAGTCCCCCTCTCCGCAAACTTCAATGACAGCAGGGTTTAAAGTACTTCATGATTCAAAATGGGAGGATTTTTGTATACTCTCACAAGAATCAATAACCATAGGTAGAGAGGGCGCCACTTTTATAATCTCAAATGATACTGTTTCAAGAAAACATATTACTGTTTTTAATCGTAAAGCTTATTTTTTCTGCTTAGACTTAAATAGCACTAATGGAACAAAAATAAATGATATTTCTCTTGAACCTTTTTATCCATTTAATTTAACTGATGGAGATATACTTATTCTTGCTACTGTACCTCTTAAGTTTTTTAACTTAGATGAGGCAATTAATGAATCTGTATGTTTTGTTTTTGATGAGAAACTTAATCTGGTCGAGATAAAAAAATTTATTAGAAGTGCTCAGATTAACTCTTTTGGAGTAAGAAAGATTCAAACCTTAGATGATGAGAGGTTTCAAATAGAGTGTGAGGAGGACTCGAGGGTTATTTTAACATCCCAAAGTGAGATTCTAAGCCCAAACATTTACTCATTAACAAATCCTGGTTGTGTTAGGGTTAATGAGTATTATATCTCTGTAAGTGGGCCTAGAGGGGAGAAACAGCAAACCTCCGAAACCCTTCTACCAGCTTTAATAAGCCAGCCTCAGAGATTAAACATAGATAGGGGAACCGTTGTAATTGAGTATAAACACAGAGTAGGCGCTGAGGATTTTTATCGTAAATCTGACTTACCTAGGAAATTTTCTACCCCTAGCTTTTCACACATAGAGATAATCCTTTGGGGTATAATTTTAGTTACTGGGTTATTAACTATAATTTTAGTTCTTTTTTATGCTTTTGAGTAGGTTTTTGTTCATCCTTCTAGCTTACTCTGTTATAGGTCAAGATACTGAGATTATTAAAAATAGACTTCTAAGGGTTGATAATTGGATAATTGGTGAGGATATCGATCTACTAGATCGAACTTACATAACCTTAAACTGCGGAGAGGCTCAGATTACAGTAGTTTGTAGAGCTCAAAGAGCTTCTTGTGGCCCAAAAAGTGTAAGTTTATCTGACTTTTATAAAAAAGAGTGTAGGCCACTACTTGAACAGTTCTACCAGATTGAAACCAAAAAACAGAAGAAAAGAACTCGTAAAGCTAAGAGAGCTTAGTACTTATACTGATAAACCTCCTCATCCCCATACTTAAATTTATATTTTGGAACATCTCTTTCAATTCTAGTTATAGTACTAGGACTTAAAACGTTTCGCTTATAAGCCCAGAAAATAAGAAGACCAGATACAAGTAAAATAATAAAAAAGTACTTTACTAGAAAGGATCTCATTAGGTTAAAGATTCCAGAACTTCATCCACTGTGTTTTTAACTAATGTTTCAATCTCGTGTAATTTCTCTTGGCTTTTAGCCTCAAACCTCATAATTATCGCAGGTTGAGTGTTAGATGCTCTAACAAGAGCCCAGCCTTGCTCAAAATTAATTCTGATACCATCGGTTGTATCTACGTCATAACCTGAGAATCTAGAGCTTAACTCTGAGATAGCCTGAAACTTTATATCCTCTGGAACCTCTTTTCGATACTCAGGGGTGTTATAAACCGTGGGAAGGGAATTTAAAAACTCTAGTAAATTAAAACCATTACTTAACATTTCTATAATTCTTAAGGCTGAGTAAACTGCATCATCAAATCCATAATACCTATGCTTTATAAATATATGTCCCGACATCTCACCTGCAAGGATAGCATTTGTCTCTTTCATCTTAGCTTTAATTAAAGAGTGGCCGGTTTTCCACATTAAGGGTTTCCCACCCAATCTTTTAATCTCATTAAATAAGATGTCACTACATTTTACATCACCTATCACTGTTCCTCCTGGCTGAGTTTTAAGAATCTCCTTTGCTAGAATCAAAAGTATTATATCCCCTGGAACCACCCTTCCAGTTTCAGTTACTAGCCCTATTCGATCCGCATCTCCATCAAACGCAAAACCAACACCCCCAACACTTTTAACATTCTGTTTCAAAAGCTCAAGATTCTCCTCAACAGAGGGGTCAGGGTGATGCACAGGAAAATCCGGGTTAGGATCATCTAAAAGGTGATTTGCTGTTACATTTAAATTAGCCAGTATTGGCTTCATACTTAATCCACCAACCCCATTTCCATAATCCAGGGTAATTTTTACTGAGTGGTTGCCAAGATAAGGCCTAATGTTCTCAGTTAAATCTGAGATATACTCAGCAAGATAATCAATATTACTGATTTGACCAGATGGCTCCCTTATAGGGGTCAAACGCTCGTAAATTGATCTAACCTCTTGTATCTCTGTGCCTGAGATTGCTCTACCGTTAACAACCATCTTAAAACCATTCATATTTTTTGGATTATGACTTCCAGTTACAGCTACAGCAATCAAAGAGGATTTTTTAAACTGGGCATGATAAACAACAGGAGTTGGAACCATACCAATCATCTCAACATTAAAACCATTCTCTACAAGCCCCTGAGCTAGGGCATTAGCGTAACTTGGAGATGATTCCCTACAATCCCACCCAATTATCGCACTCTTGTTACCCTGTTCTTTCTTCTTTGAAAACTCAGCAAGAGCATGACCAAGTTTGTAAGCAAACTCCTCAGATAAGTCATCACCAACATAACCTCTTATGTCATACTCTCTAAACACTTTTGGGTTATACTTCATATGTTAGATAGTATATCGAAAATGTTAGGTAACATAGATATCCCGCGATTTTTTAACTACAGTATTGATAAATTTTTACAAGCACAGGTAAAAAGTAATTTTTGTATTAGCACTGAGCTTAAAGAGGTCATCACCAAGGAAGCCACGTATTACAATCAAATTATTGATTATCCTTTAGAGTCGTACTGCTTTCCGGTTATTGAAACTGCTTGTCATCTAGGTTTACCAAATGAACCTGAGGATATATCATGTATACTCAGCTTAAACAAAACATTAGGAGTAAACATTTTCCTTCACACGGCTAACATAAGAGCAAACGGAGCGGGTTACTCAAGAGGATTAATTTACAGAAAACAGAAATTTCCATTCTTGAAGAATGATTTTGAGCAGAATGGAGTGTGTTTCGCTCCCCCACTTGAGTTAAAAGATATTAAAAGGGTTATCTCAAGGATCCCTAATCCTGTAACTGAGATACTATTTGAGCCAGTTAACAATCTATTAAGTTTGCCCTCATATCAGGATCAGCTAGTTGTTTTAAATAACAGACTTTACTGGCGATTATTTGGTGTTAAAATCATCACCCTTCCGCTTGAAAAAGTAAGCACCACACTACTTATTTTGGATTTTAAGAGAGAAGAGTTTTTCCATAGGATAATTGTTGACCAAGAGTATCGGCAGCTAATCTATGAAACTTTTAATGGAATCCAAGGATGTTGGAGTGGAAATCTCAAGGGAAGCTTTATTTTTACAAGCAAAAATGAAAAAAATGACCTAGTTAATCTAAATCTTATTGGTGATAAACTAATAGGCAGAGATAGACCCTTAGAGATAAACTTAAACTTGTATGAAATACAAGAGAGATTAAACTTAAACCAACTAGTGCCATCAACATTTACAAGTTTATCGTTGTTACTATTTAACAATGCCCAGTTATTTGGCGGTTACTTTCAGATAGATTACCTTGCTGAAATCATATCTAGATTTAAATCTCTGGGGTTTAATTTGGATTATGATCAGAACTGTTTTAGCTCTGGTTACGTAACGGACTCTTTAATATTTGATAAGGTTATTGAATCAAAACCTGAAATAGATAGCATTTTTAGTAACACAACCTTACTGGAAGGGTTGTTAAATAATTTTGAAAATTTAAAAAAGCTAATCCCGAACTCCGTTATAGTTAAAGAGGCTCAGTTGTATTTTAAAGCTCCTTTAAGTAATATTACATCGTGAGAGGGATTTTATTACTTTTACTTCTCTCCCTTTTATCTTGCCAAAGAATTCCAAAGAATATAGCTGAAGCTGATTTTGAAAAAGATCAGCCAGAGTATACAGTCAAAGTAGAGCATAAAGCAGTAAATAAAAAATAGGGCGTTGTTTTATTTAAAATAATACCTTTTTTAAAAACTAGATTTAATAAGTATTTAATAAAAGGTTTTATTTTTAGCAGGTTTCAGGGTTATCTGTTTTTTAGTTTTTTTTAACGGAGTAATATTCTTGAAATCTTAGTAAAAATTTTTGTCTGATATTTGCCTTACTAGATGATTAGAGTAATCTTAGCCCTTGTTATTGTTTTAGTTGGTTGCTCATCAGTGGGTAGAAGCTGTTGTCAAATGAGGGCTACTCAGAGAAACGATTTAGTTGAGTTCGTAAGAGCTGAATTAGAAAAGGCAGGTTTATCTTTAACATTTCTAGGGATCCCCCAAGTTGAGAGCTCATTTAACCCAAATGCAAAAGGGAAAGATGGATCAGTTGGTTTGTGGCAGCTGCAACCTGCCACAGCTAGGTCATTTGGTCTAAGAGTTGATAACCAAGTTGATGAGAGATTATCCCCAGAAAAATCCACCAAGGCAGCGGTTAAATTTTTAAAACATCTTAAGAATAGGTTTAAATCAGATGAGCTAGTTATTGCAGGGTATCAGCTAGGAGAAACAAAACTGTTAAATATTTTAAAAAGGGGAGGGAAGCTTCCAGCTCAGGTTGAGAGATATATTCAGAGAGTGTATTTGGCCTCTCTTAGATTATCATCAAGGCTAGCTTAGTCTTAATTCTTTTGAAATTCAGGCTCACTCATCAGTTTTGCTATCCTAACCGCCCGATCTCTATTGAAAAAGTTTAAAATTGCACCAGATCTTCTCTCAGGCATTTTTGAAAGTATCTCAACTACAACATCATTATCTAAACCTTGCAAAATTCCTGCTGCCTCTTTTGCTGGCATAGCAAGCACAAGGTTAACTAATAAATCAATCTTTGTCTGATTTTTGTAGTAACTCTCCTCCTTCAGTGCCTTTAGTCGGTTAACAGCAGATTTCAGCTCCTCTAATTTTTCATTCAAAACTGCTTCAATGAATCTCAACTCACCCTCTTTTGCTTGTAATTCCAACTCTCGTTGATCCAGGTTTACTCTTTTTGCTTCAAGCTGCAAAGCTAATTCTTCAAGTGCAGACGGAGAAACTAAAGAGTCTTGTTTAATTGATGCACGATAGATGGTATTCGAAAACCATTTTACATCCGAGTACATAAACACCAAAGAGCCTGCAACAAGGAGGAATCCAGTTATAAAAACAAAAAAAACTAATACATTCTTTGAGGAGCCGGTATCAGGTTTAAAATTTGTTTCTTGCTGTTGAGTTTCACTGTTTTTTAAATTCTCAGAGTTTTTCACAAAGTTCTCAACTCTCTTTCTTAATGTGTTATAAATCTCCTCTGCCTCCTCTCTAGTTAAACTATTTTTCTTCATACGAGCTTAGAATAATTCTTTCCTCAATATCTTTAGATTCTTTCCGCTCTAAAATAGTTTTCTCTTTTTTTATGGCCTTGTTAAGTAAAACTTCAAACTTTCTCACCTCTTTATCTCTCTCAATTAAAGCTTCATGAATCCTCTCTTGCCTTTGTTGTAACTGTTTTAGTTGCAGAAATAACTCCCCCCTTGATCCATAAATAATCTGAAGTACTTTAGGATCATAGTTGCTAACCTCTGACAACAATTCCTGTTCAACTAATGTGATATCCCTAGAATTCTCCTTGGCTAAAATCTCAATCTGCCTTTTGAAAATTTTAGCTATGTTTAAAATTCGATTTATTTTTTTTGATCTCACCTTTTACTTGCCAAGATCTTTATACCCATCTCTAATGCTTCTGTCATACTATAAGCCTCATCAGGCTTTTGTTGGAAAAACTGAGTTATTTCATCCTTCAATTTAATTGCTAAATCTAACACGGGATCAACTCCGGGCTTGTAGGCTCCAACTAAAACAAGATCTTTGTTCTGCTCATAAGCGCCTAATAAACTTCTAATACAGGTTGCAAAATTCTTAAAATTCTTACTTTGAAGCTCCTGAGCTAGTCTAGAGATGCTTTTTAGAATATCAACCGCTGGATAGATCTCTTGGTTTGCAAGTTCACGAGATAGAATTATGTGCCCATCTAAAATAGCCCTTACAGCATCAGAAACTGGCTCATCAATATCATCTCCCTCAACAAGAACTGTTAAAAAGCTGGTTAAACTTCCCTGACTTGATGAGTTACCAAATCTCTCAAGATATTTTGCTAGAAAATGAAAGCAAGAGGGAGGATAGCCCCGAGAGACAGGTAGTTCTCTTAAAGTTACTCCTAGCTCTCTTAAACTTTGTGCTAATCTTGTTACACTATCAAAAAGAAAAAGAACATCCTTCCCAGAATCTCTAAAATACTCAGCATATGCTAAAGCTAACATTGCTGCTCTGATTTTTCTGATGGATGATTCCTCAGCTGTGCTAACAATAACCACCGACTTCGAAAGACCATCTTTTAGATCTCTGTCAATAAACTCCCTAATTTCTCTACCACGCTCACCAACCAAGCAGATAACATTAACATCGGCTGAGGAGTTTCTAGCTATCATACCCAGTAAGGTTGATTTACCAACTCCGGCACCTGAAAAAATCCCCATCCTCTGGCCTTTTCCCGTAGTAAGCAGTAAGTCAATGACCTTTACTTTTGTTTCAAAAATATCTTTTATTGGCTTTCTCTCAAGTGGATTAGGAGCCGGACGATATAGATCAATATAAGCCTCAGATAGAAGAGGCCCTAGATTATCTATTGGTGAATTAAAACAGTTCAAAACCCTTCCTAGCGCTTTAAAACCTACCCCAACCGAATCTGATTGTGAATCCGCCTCAACTTGGGCTCCCGGATAAATTTTTAAATTTTCATCAAATGGTAGAAGGATACACTTTCCGTTCTCGTATCCGATAACTTGAGCCAGTGCACTTAATCCTTTTAACTTAATTCTCACTGGAGTATTCACCTCAACCATTGGACCAATACTTTCAATTCTATTACCTCTTACCTCCGTAACTTTCCCTAGAAACTTAAGTGTTTGAATATTCTCAATCTCAGAGTACAACCACTCAAATGAGTTTGTCATAAGAATATTTTTTCTTTAATCTCCTCTAATCTCTCAAAAGGTGCTAATGCTACCCCTCCTGTGGTTGTTTCAATGATACATCCAGCTTTTACAGTGGGATCAGCAACAAACTCTATTCCCTCAAATTTTTTAGCTCTACTTAAGTTTATTAACTTAAGATTCTCATAATCCTCGGGAGCGAAATGAATTTTAGTTATCTGCGCAATTCTCTGAATCTTAATTATTTCTTTTAAAAAACTCTCTATATAGACAGGATTATATTTAACCCCATAGAAAAGTAATTTTTCAGCAAGCAAAATAGAGGCTTTAACACACTCTTTTTCAAGAGTTTCCTTGTAAAATTCAAGTTGCTTTTGAATATCTTCAATAACTGTTTCAACTCGTTGAGATAACTGTTGTTTTAAAACATCAATCTCTTCAGCAAGATCAGCTCTGCATTTCTCATATCCTTCCAAATAACCCTCCTCTCTAGCTTGAGTAATCCTCTCCTCTAACTCTTTTATTTTTCTCTCAAAAACTTCTCTCTCACTAACCGGTCTTACAATTTCATAGTCTGCCTCAAAAAAATTAACTGAACTCTCAAAATTATCCGTTACAAATTTTTCATTTAAATTAGCATAATCAAGCTTATCGGGTATAAATTGATCCATTTTTACAATCTACCCTCATTAAGCCAGTAGCGTATTAAAAGTGCAGCTTGGCTTGGATTCTCATTCACCATCTGGGTATTCTCAGCTAATAGTTGCTCTAACTGTTCAATGTCTACAGCAGATTCAATCTCTGGAAGTTTTGCAGTAATCTTTCTCTCCTGAGCAAGCTCTTTCTCAAGCTCCTCTAAGCCTGCTGGTAGCAACCTTGATATATCAACCTCCTGCTCAGATTTAGAGGTAACAAACTTAACTAAGGGTTTAATAACCAAGAGGAATAGCAATAAAATTAAAACAGTTGGAGCAACTATTTTTAAAGCCTCAAAAACCATCGAAATTTTTTGAGCAGAATTTAACTCCTCAAGAATCTTAGGATCAGGAGTGTAGAAAGGAACACTCTCAACAGTTACAGAGTCTCCTCTAGCAGGATTAAAACCAATAGCCTTTTTTACAATATCCTCCAACTGTGCTAATCTCTCCTGAGAAAGAGGTTTAAACTGTTTTACTCCCTCAGCATTTTGAGCTTCCACATACTCACCATCAACTAAAACAGCTACCGTAATTCTTTTTATTGAGCCTCTTACTGTTTGACTTCTTATGACCGATTTAGAAACCTCAAAATTTTTTATTACCTCTTGTTTTGATTCCTGCTCTTTGGTTTGTGGAGTTACTAAATTAGGAGCCTCTGGCATATTAGATATAACTCCAGGAACACCTGCTCTACCGGACTCATACGCATTTCCAACATTAATGGCCCTCTCAGACCTTACGGCAATTAAATTTGGATCATATATTTCTTCCTCCCTTATAGCCTCAGTATTATCAAGCTCAACAGCTACACGAGCTACAACCTTACCAGGCCCCAGCACCCTTGATAATAATTCTTCTACCTGTCTTGAGTAGTATGTCTCTAATTTTGTTTTATCGTTTAAAAGCTCTCTTTCTGATTCTCCCTCTCCGACGGTAAGTAATCTGCCAGTTGAGTCCACTATGGAAACCTTTGAAGGTTCCAACCCTTCCACACTCCCGGCCACCAGATTTGCAATTCCCTTTATTTGCTCTGGGGTTAATGAGTGGCCCGGACGAAGTTTAAGGTAAACAGAAGCTGTGGCTCCGCGAGATTGCTGAAAAATAGATCTCTCAGGTTTTACTATGTGCACCCTAGCAGATTGAACCCCATCAATGCTCTTAATCGTTTTTTCAAGCTCTCCTTGTAAGGCTCGTGTGTACTTTATTTTTTCTAAAAAAGCACTGGTGCCAATTCCAGAATTCTCTAAAATCTCAAATCCAAAAGATCCTTGACGCGGTAAACCAAGGGAGGCAAGATTTATCCTAAGCTCGTGAACTAATTCAGGTGGACTGACTTTTATACTCTTGCCATCAGATGAAATTTCATAAGCAATTTTTTTTGACTTTAAATGGTCAATAATTGCCGACGCATCTGCCTGATCCAGATCAGAAAAAAGGGTTGCGTAACTAGGTTTCTGCGACCATCGTATTGCTAAAACCAATAGAATCGCTGAGCCGATTATAAGGGTTGGAATAGCTATCTTCTGACTAATTGGAAGTTTTAAATAACTTTCTACTATTTTTTCAAAGGGACCAAACATACCTTTTAAATCTGCATTCTAGTTAACTCTTCGTAAATTCTAATTACTTTGTTTTTAATTTGGTTAAGAAGTTGAACTGATAACTCTGCTTTCTGAGCTGCAATAGCTACATCATGAAGTTCCACTCCCTGGCCTGTTAGATGCTTAATTGTCATTTCATTCGCTTTATTCTCTAATTCTCCAACTTTTTTTATCGCTTCACTTAAAGCATCTAAAAACCCTTGCGAGTCCTGTTTTTTTACACTCTCACCTGATTGAGTTAATGGTAATCCAGATTGTAATAATGTTTTAATCTTCATACTACAAATTCCTCAAAAGATCTCTAATTGAGTTATTCATTTCAGTGATAGTTTTTAACACCTCAATCTGAGCCTGATACACTTTAGACGCTGTTAACATCTCCGTCATTGCCTCAACTGGATTAATATTTGGATATTTGACAAATCCCTTCTCATCTGCATCTGGATGTGTGGGGTCAAAAACCAACCTTGGAGGGGAGTTATCTTTCACAACCGCTTGCACTACTGGTGCCTGCAAGGTAAAAATACCCAGCTCAGATTCAAATTTAGATACTGGCACCGACCGTTGAACAACCATTTTTTTTGCATAAGGCTCGCCAGTCTCAGTTTTGGTAGTTTCGATGTTAGCTAAATTAGAGGCTAGAACATTTAATCGAGTTCTTGCAGCACTCAAACCAGCAGCAATAATCTCAAAGCTCATATTTAAAAACCCTTTATCACACTTAAAATCATTTGATACTTATGCTTCAGAAGTGAGGAGGCTGTTTGATAATAAGATTTTGTAAATTTTAATTTAGCCATCTCAACATCTAGATCAACATTATTTCCATCAGGCTTCTCTGTGCCTAGAATCTCCTCTTTAGGTTTAATCTCGGTTGTATCTTTACTGCTTGTAAGATGTTTAGAATTAGTTGTTTTTAATTCAGTATCCTGGGGTAATGCTGATTGCAGGTAATCAAAAAATTTGATGTCTTTGGCTCTGTACCCTGGAGTTTCAATGTTTGATAGATTTGATGCTATAAATTTCTGCCTTAAAGATGCCATCTTTAAAGCAGTTTCCAGAAACTCTGTTCTGCCTGTCAAAATTCTGTCAAGGAAAGACATCAAAAGTGGGATTTGCAAAATTTATACTAGATGGTGGAGGCGGGGGGAATCGAACCCCCGTCCAGAAAGCTGAACCAAGCCACTTTCTACGCGCGTATCTTGTTTTTAAATTCGCTAAGATTGGGCAAACAAGCAAACCCAATCAAAGCTAGGCTTTATACTAGGTTTTTAAGTCAAAGCCTAACCCTTAAAAACCCCACTTGTTTTTAAACTTAGAGTGCCCAAGCAGCTAAGCATCTCTAAGCCCGGCTTGGTGAGTTCTTTCAGCAAGCCTTAAAATCTAAGCTGCTAATGGCATAGCAGCATAGAAGTCATCTTCGTTGGCAGTTATTTGCCTTGGGTTTTTAAAGAGGTCCTCCCAAACCTCTGCGCGCTTATGGCTCTTCAGATCTTCCTGTCGAGCCCTTTACGCCCCCATAATATTTATTATAATCATTTTTTTCTTTTTTTTGTTGAATTTATCCAAAGCTTACAATTCCAATTTAAAGACAAAATTCTTAAAAATTATTTAAAGAATAATTCAAAGTTTAAAAGCCTTGGTTAATGTTAACTGCGTTTTAATTTACTTTATCCACAAGTAATTAAAAAAGTTTAATAGTGTGTTTAGGCATTTACTGAGTACTTGATAAAGTTACTCGCAAGGGTTTAAAAAGCTTAAATTTTGAGTAAAGATAGTAGTGTTTTCAATTTTTAAAAAAATAGAGATCTCTATAAAAAACATTTAATCTTTTTAAACAGAACCAAGAAAATACACTTTGATACTAAAAAATTTATTTGATGTTAGTTGTTAAAAAATTTATGTACTTTAAACTAATACGAACCAAATTTTAAAGAATTTAGCCTAGTTCTAGTATAACTTAAAAAAACTGAAATTTTAGATACTCTAAATCCATTAGTGTAAAGCCATATTTTTTTTGAGAAAATGAGAGTTCGTAACATTTAAGATAAAATACTAATTACTTTAAACTTCAATTAAGTGTTTCGACGTTAAAAAAAAACTAAGTTGTTAT
>CALHSA010000019.1 GCA_938038205.1 uncultured bacterium
TTAAGCACAAACTGTTTAGCTCTTTGCTCGTGGTTACCTATCATAACTTCTAATAAATTTATGCTTTCTAAGTTTGTGCTACTATCATTTATGGCTTTAATTGTAGAGTTGAATAACTCAAAAAAAATTGGCTCATCTAAAGTAAAAACAAAATTTTCAGACTCCCAAGATTGAAGTGCTTCGGCGATAGCCTTCAAGCTTGGTTCTTGATACATATTCTCGTTGTTTAATGATCTACCTTCGTTTTCAAATCTTCCATGTTTTTCGGGTCCAAACATCATTAAGTAAATTGTAAATTAATATTAGTTTAAAGTGGTATACAGGGAATAGGGGAGTTTTTTGCCCTATTTTTGCATGATTTTAATGCCTTGATAATAGTAGCTCTACTCTCTTTTGGCTGAATTAATTTATCAACAAATCCTAACTCAAGAGCGAATCGCACACTCGCAATATCATGTTTATACTTCTTTATAAACTCAGGAAGTTTCTCAGGAGAATCATTCAGTTCTTTTCTAAAGATTATCTTAACCGCTGCCTCAGGACCCATTACGGCAATTTCAGAGTTTGGTAGGGCAAAAACAAAATCAGCTCCAATATGTTTAGAGTTCATCACATCATACGCTCCTCCATAAGCCTTTTTTAAAATCAATGTAATTCTAGGAACCTTTGCTTCAGAAAAAGCAAATAATAGCTTAGCCCCATGTTTAATTACGCCACCTCTCTCTTGCTCACTTCCCGGTAAAAAACCTGGAACATCAACAAGAACAATTAACGGAATGTTGAAACTGTTACATATCCGAACGAATCGAGCTCCTTTTACACTGGAATTAATATCTAAACACCCTGCTAGCTCTTTAGGTTGATTTGCAACAATACCAACAACTATACCATCCAGGGTGCCAAAACCAGTAACTAAACTTTTGCCAAAGTTTGGCTTTATCTCAAAAAATCTCCCTTCATCAACTAAATCTTTTATTAAATCAAGCACATTATATGGCTGATCAGGGCTTAATTGGCTCACCAACTCAAAACTCTCCGTTTCTCGATTTGGTGAATCGGATGTAAATAACCTTTCTGGAATTTCTCTATAATTTTGAGGTAAAAACATTAGCAAAGATCGGGCAGCCAAAAGTGTAGATTCATCATCGTCAGCTAACAAATCAATTATCCCTGATGTTGAATCGTGCATTACTGCCCCCCCAAGCTCCTCTTTAGTTAAAGTTTCTCCAGTAACCGCACTAACAACTTCAGGTCCCGTAAGAAACATGAATGCATCTTTGGAGGCAAGAATAAAATCAGTAAGAGCTGGAGAGTAAACAGCACCACCTGCACAGGCCCCAAGAATAATCGTTATTTGAGGGACAACTCCAGATATCTGGACATTCTTGTAAAAGATATCAGCGTATGCAGCTAAACTTAAAACTCCCTCGTGAATTCGTGCACCACCACTCTCAACTATTCCAATAACAGGACATAAATGCCTCTCCGCTAACTCAAGTAATCTTAAAATTTTTCTTCCATGAGCCTCTCCAAGAGAACCTCCTACGTAACTGGAATCCTGAGAGTAGATAAAAACATTTCTTCCCTGTATTTTTCCAAAACCGGTTAAAACACCATCACCTTGTTTTGGTTTAATTCGCTCCGATAAACCATAAGCCCTAAAAGTTACATCGCCTTGGATTTCTTCAAAACTACCAGGATCAAGTAAAAACTCAATTCGCTCCTTGGCAGATAATTTTGCCATATAAACCCTGAGCTTTAATTTTTTAAATTACTGCTTACAAACTCAGATAGCTTTTTTCTAACTCTTTCACTAACTACGAGCTCTGTAACAGTTTGAACTAAGCATTCAAAATCAGCCTCTATTTTTGGTTTTAGCATTTTTTTACTTAATTTAAACCAATAATTTTCTGCATCTAAATCTAAATCGCTCGGAGCAAGGTTTAAAAAGTTCATTGATTCATTATAATCTACCCATCTACCAGTTGATACTAATGATAGCATGTTAAAATACCCAATACGGGCTGACACAAAAGGTGATATAACATATGGACCAAAACCGAGTCCTATTTCAGAGAAACGCCATTTGAAATTAGCAGAAGCAAAGCAAATGTCTGAAACCATAATAAAACCAACACCCCCACCCACTGATTTACCTTTAGCATCGCATACAACAAGATCTTCCCAATTCCATAACTGATTTAAAATGTTAGCAAGCGTATAAAAGAAATCTTTTATCTCTGATTTAGAACCTTTTAGAAGAAAATTTAAATCAGCCCCAGCATTAAAAATATCTTCGGAGAAAGAACTTATCTTAATCGGGCCTCTTGCCTTTATTAATTCCTGCTGAAAATTTTTAAGAAAATCCAGATCTAATACTTTATTTAATTTTATCTGGTACATAAAAAAAAGGCCGGCATCTCTCAGCCGGCCCTAACTTATGTTACTTTAAGTTAATATTAAAAATATGTACTTAAAAATACCGTTACTCTCTGATCATCATTCGCGGTTCTTGAGGATGAATTCCCAAAATCAACAAATGAGTATTCAGCTCCTATTCTATGGTACCTGGAGCCAAGATGATAACTAACTCCAGCCGAGTACTCAAAAACATCATCACCTGCAGATCTATCACAAACTAGATATGCACCCGATTTAAGTGAAGCAGCTTTGCAATCAAGGCCAGAGAACCTTCCGTAAATCTGAGTTTCCGGCATTACAAAATAACCTGCTTGTACGTAATACCCAATTCCATCATCTCCTTCTCCATCATCAGGATCATAATCCCTCCAAAAGAGTTCTCCATTCAAACTAAAACCTTGATACCTTAAGTGAGCTCCAACAGCTACATCATTAAAAGTAACAGATGTTGATCCCGATTCAAACTCATATTCGTTCTTGGAGTAACTGTAACCCGCTGAAACAGCCAAGTTTACATCGTTTGAAATTTCAAAATCACTTTCGGATAAATGATCTACTCTACCTAAAACGTTGTACCTACCAGAGACTAGAAATCTGTGCTCAGTATCAACCCCTGGTCTGTTCTGACCCTCTGAGCCATAATAGTAGTTCTCTAATCCAATGCTTTCAGATTCTCCATTAAAAATCCCAAGATTAAGTGAGAACCTACTATCTTCGCTTGGATCCATTATCCTTACAGAAACTCCTTGGTTTCTACCCAAGCTGTAGAATTGAGTAGCTAATGAATCCCTTACATAAAACTGACTTAAGAAATCATCTGCCATATATTGAGCAGGAAGACCCTGTTTCATCTGTCCAGCTGACAACCTAACCCAATCATTAACTTGCCACCAAACTAATGCATCGGAAAGCTGAAAATCATTCTCCTTGTTTAAACCTGCCTCCGCAAAATCTCCTTGTAGTTTGTAACCAACAGAGAATGAGCTACTCTCTCCCTGAAGCTGTAATCTAGCTAAACCTACATCAAAACTACTAGAGTCTGGATCAGACCCCATCCTCTGATTTAGTTTTGAATATGTATAACCTGCTTTGATACCAATATTTAGTCTATTCTTAAATCCTGATTCAGCAACTTCAAATACTGTCCCGTTGTCATAACTAACATTAACAGGACTAGCATTTAAAGCGCCAGTAAAACTACAAATTAAAAAACCACTTAATACAATCTTTCTCATAAGCCTCTCTGAGCAAAAAGTTAATTAAACTAAACGTAAAAGTAAAGAAAATTTATGAGATTATGAAGAACTAAATTAAAATCTTGTTTTTTAGTAATTAATTAACCTTTTTACAGGCACTTAAAAATATATATTGTTCTAAATTAAAACAAATTAGAGTTAAACCTGTGTTCTACTGTAGTAAGAAAAGATATTAATCACTGTTATTAATATTCCTTTTATTTTAAATTCGTTAAAAATCAATTTTGCAAAAAACCGGGTTAGAGATTCTGTTGATATAGCTAAAACTTGAATCAATGTATTTAGCTTGCTCTAATTATAATTACATGTAAATAAAAACAGAAACTTTATCGGTTCTTTTTTAATTAATAAAAAAGACTGTTCCATAAAAATTTTACTCCGTCATTTAAATAAGATTTTATGCCTTAATTTAAATTTTAAATTTAAAAACAAAAAAGAATCTCTCTAAAACTCAAACAGCAAAAATTAAAGTTACTTCAGATACAAATTAAATTTTTATCAAACAAATTAAAATTTCGAAAAGTTATTACTAATCTTTCTTAAGCCTTGCAATAAAGGCTGCAGCAGCTTAAATCGCTACAGGTTTGACACTCCGAGTATCTTTTCAATGTTTAAAAATTCAAAATACAATGATTCTGAAAATTTATTTAGGCAAGTACTATTTTTAAGTAAAAAAACCTTTAGGAAGGAATTCAAATTTTCTTGGAAAAGGTAGATGTTTAAGAGCCGCTCTAAAATATACCTAACTCTGAATTTCATTTAATAAAAACCTGATTTTTTAATAATTAAAATTAATCAATATTTAAGAAATATTTAAAAACATTTCAAAAATTTGTATTCAAATGTTTTATTAAAAATTGCTAATTGAGTTTAAGTAGTTTGTTTTATTTATATTCCCATAACTTAAACAAGTTTATACCTAATTTAATGGAAGTTGGAGTAGCTTTTTTTTAAATTCTACAATTCAAATTTGAACTAATTCACCACTTGTTAAAAACAAATACTAAACATGCATTCGATAAACCTCAGAACTACAGCCAAGTTGGTTTAAAGTAGCTAGGTTTTTATGTTATTGCAACCTTTCTCTATAAACTTTAGCAGGAGTGCCAAAAGCTACCACATTCTCAGGAATATCATTATTAACAAACGAGTTAGCACCTATTACCGTATTGTCACCGATTCTTACACCATCAAGGATAACCGAATTAGCTCCTATCCAAACATTGTTCCCAATATAAACCCCTTCTGAATTAACCTCCTTTTCAACAGTTGACTCAAAAGATTCAAGAGAATGATTAGGAGCTCCTATATAACAGTGAGAGGCTATTAAACTGCTTTTACCAATTGTGATATCTCCTGTGGAAGCGATTCTACAATGACTACTTACATTAACCCCTTCTTTTAAAACTATTTTTCCTTTTTTTGCCGATATAATCGAAAATTGATTAACGAAGCAGCTATTCTCTAGAATAATCTCTCCTCCAAAGCGAGTCTCTAAGGAGCAGCATCTCCTTATAATGACGTTGCTACCTAAGGATATTCGCTTTCCACCCAAAAAATTAACACCCTCCTCAACTATCACTTTTTTACCAACTTTCTTAAGTATCAATGGCAAAATTAGCCTTCTTAAAATTATTCCGCTTAGGCCTCCAAAGATTTTACCAAAGTTTTCATAAAAAGTTTCTCGCATAAGTAACACCCAAAAACTATCTGTTCCGGCTGTAGCATCAAGAACATCTTTAAGAGATGGAGATTGAAACCTTCTGATTTGAGGGGTAAGACGCACCAGTGAGATTATATACTTTTTTTAAACTATTATTGCAGCTTCAAACCAGTTTTTAGTTTACCAAACTCAGTGTTAGAGTTCATTTTTATTTTTAATCTGAGATTATTCTGACTTTCCGCATTGGATAAAGCCTCTTCAAGGGAGATTAAACCTTTAGAGTACAGCTGATACAAACACTCGTCAAACGAAATCATTCCATAATTCGCTCCTTTTTGAATTGCTTCAGGAATCTCATCAAATTTTCTTCTACATATTAAGTCTTTAACTCTTGGCGAATCCCGAAGGATCTCAACTGCTGGTACCCTAGAACCACTGTTAGACTGAATCAGTCTCTGCGCTATAATCGCCCTCAAACATGAACTGAGGTCCTGTAAAAGTTGGTTAGCCTTTGATGGATCAAAAAAGTTGATAATACGTTCAAGCGCCTGAACTGCGTTAGCACTATGAAGTGTAGCCAGACACAAATGTCCAGTTAGCGAAGCATGTATAACTGTCTCCATAGTTTCAGCATCACGAACCTCCCCAACCAGTATAACATCAGGAGCCTGTCTTAAAGCATTCTTAAGACCAGTACTGAAATCTTTGGTATCAATACCAATCTCCCTCTGCGTTATTATGGATTTTTTGTGATCCAAATAAAACTCAATTGGATCTTCCAATGTGATTATATGCCCAGATAAATTTGAGTTTCTATAGTCAAGTAAACTGGCAATAGTCGTAGTTTTCCCACTTCCAGTAGGCCCCACAACTAAAATCAACCCTGATTTTAAGTGCATTAGCTGAGTAATATCATTTGGTAGGTTAAGCTCATCAACAGTGGGTATGCTAGTTTTTATACGTCTTATAACCATACCAATTAAGCCCCTTTGACGAAACACGTTGATCCTAAATCTCCCAAAAGCCTTAAAATATAAGGCAGTGTTTAGCTCATTCGTTTCGTAAAACTGAGCAATTTGATTATCTGTTAAAACATCCTTCACCAGATTTTCTGTTTCTTCCTCGGTCAAAGGCTCAATATCTATAAACCTTGTTTCTCCCTCAATCCTGACCCCAACAGGAGCCCCCACAGTGACGTAACAGTCAGATGCGTTGTACTGAGCCATGAAATCTAAAATATTCTCTATTTTCATGACCGTATACTACCTAGTTTCTCTTGCATCACCTCGGTGGAGATGAGCTTTCTATCAACCAAACTCTTTAAGCTTGCCTCAAGAGTTTGCATGCCAAGTGAAGCGGAAGTTTGAATAACCCCCGGCAATTGATGAATCTTACCCTCTCTTATAAGATTCCTCACCGCAGGCGTCCCAAGCATTATTTCCAGAGCAGCTACTCTACCCCCACCAATTTTTCTGCATAATGTTTGTGAAATAACAGCTTGAATCGACTCAGCAAACATAGATCGCACCTGTTGCTGCTGTTCAGGTGGAAAAACATCAACTATTCTATCTACAGTTTTTGGAGCGCTAGAGGTGTGAAGAGTCCCAAACACTAAATGCCCAGTTTCGGCAGCTGTGAGAGCTAGCTGAATAGTCTCCAGGTCTCGCATCTCACCAACCAAAATAACATCTGGATCCTCTCTCAAAGCAGCCCTTAAAGCAGCTGCAAAAGATTTTGTATGAGTCCCTACTTCCCTCTGATTTACAAGACTCCTCTTAGGCTTATGCACAAACTCGATCGGATCCTCAATAGTTAAAATATGGTATTCAAAATTTTCATTGATGTAATCAATCATAGCTGCAAGAGTTGTAGATTTACCCGACCCAGTGGGTCCAGTAACAAGGACTAGCCCTCTTGGTTGTTTTGCAATTTCTTTAAAGATTTGAGGAAGCCCTAATTCGTCAATGCTAAGTATTTTCTGTGGAATTTTTCGAAAAACAGCACCGTATCCTCTGCTTTGTTTAAATACGTTAACCCTAAAGCGCGCTAGATTACCTAACTCTATGGAAAAATCTAGATCTGATCTTTCCTCGAATATTTTACGTTGCTCATCATTCATTATATCGTAAATCATTGCTCTAGCATCCTCAGCACTTAAAGGCGGCATTTTGACTCTCCGCAGACTCCCATGAATTCTCAGCATGGGGGATTCCAGAGCGCTAATATGTAAATCACTAGCATCTTGTGAGTATGCAAATTCTAAGAGTTTAGTAATATCCATTAACTTTGCTAATATAATTTCGGAATTATTTATTTTTTTTCCAGATTTACATGCATAAAAATTTTATTGGCGTTGTACTTCGTTTGATTGATCTTTATAGAGATAATCCGAGGATTTTAGTGGTAGTTAACAACAATGAAGAAATCTTTGAGTTTAAAAAGATTGTAAATAGTTTAAACGTAGAGCATAAATTCTTTTTTTTTCCAAATATTTACTCTGACACCCTGAGTTTAAATGTAATCTCCCAAGAGATTTTAGCTGATAGAATCAAATTCTTGTCGAATATTACCTCAAATGGGGTATTCTTTATCCCTTTGAAAGGATTGAAATACAAAATAATTAATCCAGATTTCTTTTCTAAACAAAAACTTGAAATTAACGAGGGAACTTACTTTGATTTAAATCAACTGGAAACTCACATAAAAAAGTTGGGTTTCCAAAACTCTAACATCTGCTCCCAACAGAGATTTTACACGCTGAAGGGCAAAATACTAGATATAGCTCCCATAGAGCTACCGAACGGTGTAAGAATAGAGTTCGAAAACCAAAAAGTATCTAAAATATCGATCTTTGACCTTATAACTCAAAGAAGCTTCTCCCAGCTAAACCAGATCATAATCTTCCCTCAGTATGAAATAGATTTCGAATCAGTAGATCAGAAAAAACTCGAAGGAATACTGAACTTAATGACTCCAGACATATTCTTTAAAATTAAAGATCACATTATTGAAAGAAGATACTTACCCGGTATAGAAAATTTTAATTTAATTTTGAATCCAACATGTGTGATTTCGGACTTTTTTAAACTCGCGTTCTGTACTGAAAACTTTGATTTTAAATTACTTGATACAGAGGAGAATTCCTCAGTGTTAAAACCAATTTATGATAGGATTAGTATTAAGAGACTGGATTTTAAAACACTTTCCAGTGCAAACCCTAAGTTTTTACAAATTCCTAAGGATAAGAAAACTTTAGCAGCAACAATACTTGCAAAAATAAAAATTGGTAGCAAGTGTATTATGTTCATTCCCGAGAAATTCGATGAAACATTAGTTACAGCAGAGCTAAAAAAAATTTTTAAATTCGATATTCAGCTAACCGAGGATATTACAAAAGCTCTTATTAATGAACACACCGTTAACTTAGTTAAAGGGTCCTTCAGTGAATTTTTTGAATGGCCGGAAAAGAATTTAATAGTGCTTAGTGCAGTGAGTCTACTATCTAACCTAAAAACAAAAAAAGAGTATATCTCCGATTTATCCTTAATCTTAGACCAATTAAGCGGTTTTAGAGAGGGAGATTTTTTAGTTCATAAAGATTACGGTATTTGTAAATTTGGTGGTTTGTCTCTTAAAACTTTAAACTCAACTTTGGTTGAGCTAATAAAGCTTGAATTCGCTGATGCAATACTTTACCTGCCAGTTGAGCAAATTCAGAGAATCGAAAAATATGCCTCATTTAATCTTCTAAATGCTCCCAAATTGGATTCTCTGTCTAAAAAAGGAGTTTGGCTTGAGAAGAAAAAACAGGCAAAAAAATTAGCTACTGAATTTGCAAGTTACATTGTAAAAAATTTTGCAGTTCGTAAATTGCCGAGAGGCTTTTCATATCCACCTAAAAATGAATTAGATGAGATATTTGCTCAAGATTTTCCATTCACCGAAACCATTGATCAAATAAAATCAACTGAGGAGGTTTTTCAGGATCTATCAAGCCCTAAATTGATGGATCGAATAATATGTGGGGATGCTGGATATGGAAAAACTGAGGTTGCTCTTAGGGCTGCCTTTAAAGTACTTAGTTTTGGTAAGCAGGTTGCCGTTCTGTGTCCCACAAATCTTCTTTGTGAACAAAATTACAAAGTATTTAGTTCAAGATTAAGTAAATATGATTTCAAAGTTGAGAGGTTAAACAGGTTTTTGTCGGACAGCCAGAAAAAGGAAATAATCCAAAGATTTAACGAAGAAAAAATTCATTGTCTAATTGCAACAACAAGCCTTCTTTCTCCACGAATATTCCCGAAGAACTTAGGTTTACTTATAGTTGACGAAGAGCATAAATTTGGAGTTAGGCATAAGGAAAAAATAACAAATCTCCCAAGCAAAATTGATAAGATATACCTCAGTGCAACTCCCCTACCAAGATCTTTAAATCTAGTAATTCATGATTTAAGAAGCTTAAGTCTGATAGTAACACCTCCTTCAAACAGGAAAAAACATTATGTTGTTGTTGACGAGTTTCGATGGGAAACCGTAAGAACTGCAATAAAAAGAGAGCTTGATAGAGGAGGGCAGGTTTATTTTGTGATATCAGAGATACGTAAATTCAAAGAATATATGCATGAATTAAAACAGCTTGTACCACCTGAGCATTTCGGAGAAATTCACGGAAAAATGAAGGCAAGCGAAATTGAGGCTCGGTTCAAAAAGTTTTTAGATGGCACAACTAAACTGCTTATGGCAACAAAAATAGTAGAGGCAGGACTCGACATACCTAATGCAAACACCATCATTGTTGCTGATGCTGAAAAGTTTGGCTTGGCAGAACTCTATCAGCTTAAAGGGAGAGTAGGTAGATCGGATGTCCAAGGTTTTGCCTATTTTTTATTCAGTAATTTCTCAAATTTAACAAAAAGTGCTAAAGGAAGAATAGATGCATTAATGGAGTTAGGACAAGTGGGCGAATCTTACAGATTAGCCGTAAGAGACATGGAGATGCGTGGTGTTGGAAATTTTTTAGGTAAAGAACAGAAGGGAAAAGTGAATTTGGTTGGTTACGATACATTTATTGATTTAGTTAAAGAAGCGATTCTAGAGATAAGAGGTTCTCCACTTAGGATTCTCCAAAGTTTTGATCCAGAGATAACTACTATTTGGCCAGCTTACATACCAAGCGAATATATATCAGATCCATTTATTAGATTAAGCATTTATAGAAAAACAAGTTCAGTTAAAACTCCTTTTGAACTTGAAGAAATTTATGATTACCTAAAGGATGTTTTTGGAACGCTTCCACAAGAGGTTGAAAACTACTTAATTCTTGCACATTGTAAACTCATCTTAAAGATACTTGGAATATCTAAACTAAGTTACAAGAATGATAAACTTACCTGTTTTTTCACATCTATAAAGAGCCTTAATGAATCCGTCTTGTCACGGTTGACTGAACAAGCTTGGAAGGTTAATTTGGCTGAAGCAAGTTTAAACTATTACCGCACGATATCATCACCTGAAGCTTTAAAAAATCTACTGATTGAATTATCCTCGTTACTAACAGGAGATAAGCATGCGCATATTACTTTTTTTTCTGATACTTAAATCTTTTTCGGAAGACCTTATACTTTTGGATAGGGTTATTGGGTTCTTAGATAAGGAGCCAATTCTACAATCAAAACTTTCTGACACATCACCATGCTCAATCTTGAAAGAGGTGTTAAAAAAAAAGGATATAAAGATAAATTCTGATCAAATTTTAAGTCTAATATCCACTCTCAAGGGTCTTAATCCAAATCTTGAAAGAGTTAATGAAACTTATTTTAGTAACATAGCCACGGTAATTAGCCTTCGCGGTAAAGACTTAATTCAAAACCTAGTAGATTCAGATATACTACCAGTGTTACCCGCAGTAGCCCCATCCGTCCAGTTAGAACCAAGTAGTAAGGAAAAAATGAATATTCTTATATTCACTTTAAATTCTAAAGAGGAATTGCTGCTTTTTATGCAAAACAAATTTGATAAACAGATTAGTAAATTTCAGAATGAGGAAGTTAATTTAACAGAAACTGAATTAGATGCAAATATTTGGCAGGGATTATCCATAGTCCCAAAAGATCAGTGTTCATTGCCACTATTTAGTGAAAGTAAAATTTTGGTTTTTTGCGTTAAAGGTAGAACACGAAAAACATCCTTAGATCTAGTACCATCTGAGCTACAGAATGCAGTTAAAATACTAGCACTGGCTTATAAATTATTGAAAAAAAATGATGTAGAGGAGATGTGTAAGCAAATACTACCGGATGTTGGCTTTGAGTATCTATCGTAAAAAAATCACAATAATGAGACATAGCAATGTGAAAGATAGATTTTTCACAGCTAAAACGCTTGATTCTTGATTTAAATTTTTTAGTAAGAAAAACACCGAAATTGCAGAACTAACCTGAGTTATAAAAATCACAAAGAAGCTGAAGAAATTTGGTTTTAAATAAATTAAGTATAAATTGCAAAAAATAAACCCCATAGAGCAAAGAGTCGTTAGTATCAGATAGAATTTTTTCGTTCTCTCATTTAAACCAATTTTGAAACCAGCGGCCTCATAATCAGCGCTATATAAAGCTCCTAACCCAGCAAAATGCAAAACTTGCCAAAAAATTAAAACACAAAAGAATGTAGTAGCTTGTAAACTAATTGTATTCCCTGTAGCAAGTGCTCCACCTAAAACCGGTAAAGCTCCTGGGATAGTGCCGATCAGTACCGCAAAAATGGTAATCTTCTTTAATGGAGTGTAAATAAAGTTATACAAAAGGAAAGTTAATATGGACAAAAAAGCTACATAAGGATTAAATTTTAATAGAAAGCCTAAACTCGAAGTAACGGTTAAAACGCCGGCAGTCAATAATGCTACCTCTTTTGAAACCTTACCAGTACAAATTGGTCTTTCCCTAGTTCTTCTCATAATAGAATCCTCTCTAACCTCCAAAGCCTCATTAGCTACAGCTGCTCCCGAACTTGAAATAAAAGCAAAAAGCATAACAAGAAAAAACTCAGTAGATATCAGCCCTCCATTTGTTAAGTAACCACAGCCAGAGGTAAGCGCTAC
The DNA here is from genome assembly GCA_938038205.1 of uncultured bacterium. GTDB lineage: Bacteria > Bdellovibrionota_C > UBA2361 > JANWWW01 > JANWWW01 > CALHSA01. Next base: position 12,437 of record CALHSA010000019.1, read on the forward strand.
AAATAAACTAACTCTGAATTTTATAAGCTGAGATAGAGTGCTTAATTTATCTAATAATCCTGTAAAGGTTTTCATTTAAAATTTCCAAGTTTTCAAATTTGTATTGGCTTATTAACTCATTTAAAGCAAGTTGGTTAAGCTTATCTAATGCAATTTTTTTCTCTTCCTCTGCAACAAAAGTAACTGAGTTCGGATCCTTAATATCCTCTACCTCAACCAAAAACCCAGAGTCAACATTAAAAAAAGGTCCGTAAAGCCCCTTAGCCGCTGGAATAGACAGTAAAAATGCGAAGTCATCATCAAAAATAGTTTTTTTCTCAAATCTAACCTCTTTAGTTTTTAAACCAGATAAAGCCTCATACCCCTCTTTTATGGCCCTACTCAAAATACTCTGCATTTGCGAAAATTGGATCTTATTCTGTACCTTGATTTTAACCTCATTTTTTACTTCCTCAAATGATTTAAAACGTGAAGGGACCTTACTAGTAATTTGAACATATTTAATTCTTTGATCCTCGGGAATGAACCTAAAACCCCCATCAAATGCCGGTATTCCAATGATATTTTCCAAATCTTGCTCAGTAACTCCACTAAACTGATCTATTTTTTTAAAATCGAATTTCTTTTTAAATTCCTCTAAATCCTCCGTACTTTTGTCACTTAGTAAGTCCTTCAGAATAGGTCCTGCGTTATTCAAAATGTACTCACTTTTTACGCTCTCTTTTACTTCTTTGAAATCCAAATACTCTCCCCTCTTTATCTCTGCAACATAACAAACACTCCAGCCTCTTTCACTTTTTACCGGGCCAAAAAGCATGTTTATCTCAGGTTCCGCATCAAAAATATTTTTAAATTCTTGTCCTGAATAACTGCTTGAGCTTTGTATCCCAATCAAATTAAGTCTTTCAAATTCTTTCTGGAGGTCTTCTACAGTGTTAGCTGAAATAGTTTTTAGAATATCAGGATCCTGTATATTAAAGGTGTAATTTAAACATAAAATTGAATCATCCTTTTTGTAATTATTCCTGTTTGAAACGTAGAAATCCTCCAACAATTCATCAGTAGTGGGGATCAAACTCTCGAGGGAATTTAACTCAATAAAACCAAACTCTCCAGAATAAATTGCAGGTTGAATGAATTCATTTAAGTGAGATTCGTAATATTCCTGCAAAACCTCATCGCCTAATTCTGAGATCGGTATGTCTTTTGCCTCTAAGATAACTTTGCGCCCCGAGAATTGTTTACCTAGAATACGCAAGGCTCTCTCTGCATCCTCTTTTGAGAAAAAACTTAAATGTTTGAAAAAAACCTCAAGTGATGAAACCACTGCTAAGTTTTTAAAGAATTCGTTTAATTCTTCAATCCTAACTCCAAGAGCCAAAGCCACAGACCTCGGATCTGATCGCTGAAAAATTGCAGAATATAACTGTTGAGCGGCAAAATCAGAACCCAGAAAACCTAAAGATTTCAAAACCTCAAATCTTATAACACCATCAAGAAGCTCAGTAACATCGAGGTCCTCTCGATTAAGTTTATTTAGGATTTTCTGATAAGCCTTAAATTGACTTGCTTTAAAAACATCTTTTTTTGACTTTATTACCTCAAAATCCTCATCATAGCTACTCGGTAGAAAAGTTATACTTATAGAGCTCAAAGCGAAAGCAATTATAAGAATCGTAGTAATTACAATAACCGTTCTCTTTTTCTTCATATGAGGATTTCTCCAGCATAATTTTAGAATAAAAGCTTTACGTAAACCTACTGTAATAAAAGATTTTAAAAAACTCGTTGTCCAGTTTGGCTTGATCAGGAGCTCGGTCTGGTCACTCTGAATTAGTTTATAAAATTTTTATCGATTTGGACTTAAGAGTACCAGAAAAAATATTAACGGTTAAAATTTTTAATTCATGGTTTAAAGCTTACACTTAAAAAAATTTTAGAATATACCTTATAAAATTATACCAAGTTATAAAACAGTGTTAATCAAAAAGGTATCTAAACACTCAGAGTACTTAAACACTTAGAGTATGATTGTCTTGATGTGCAATTAACTAACCCTAAGCTAAGAAATAACGAATAAAAATTTGTGAGTCAAAAAATATTTAATCAGCTCCAGATTTAGTATGTACTTAAATTTGCTAAGAGGTGTAGTATGTCCTTAAATTTGCCACGAAACTTAACGTAAAGTAAGCTTTTTTTAAAAAATTTAAAAAATTAGCCTCAAAGAGAGGAATTCTTATAAAAATGTTCAAACTGCCAAAAATCAATCAAGTTTTAAAAATGCTTATGATTTAAATATTCAAAATGTCATCTAACGCTTCCGATTCTCCATCATCATGAGAATTGAATAGAAACCAAGCCTGTTCTTTTATCTCCTTGATCTTACTGATTTCTTTCAACATATTGTTTAAAATCTCCTCCTCTACCTCAAAACTCATTCTATCAAGTAAACTTAAAGGATCTTCCTTAAAAAACAATCGCACCCAAAAATGCAAACTGGCAAACTTCTCCTGGTTCTGGTTATCTATCTGTTCATCTAACAGCCCAAAAGTATAAGCTTCAGCTATGTGTTTACCAAAACCGATAGCCTGTAAAATTGTACCGCCTAACTCCTCGATAGAGATTTTCAAGCCTAAATCCTCTAACTTAAAGTTTAAAGACCTTGAGCTTTCGATTTCAGCAATGATTTTATTGAAAGCATCTTTATCTAACAAAGAAACCAAACTGATGGAACTTGGATAAACAGATCCATACAATGTTGAATAGATAAGACCCACCTCAGGGATAAACTTTCCAAAACAGAGTGAAATTGAGGCAAACTGACTAAAAAAATCTTTAAATGTTTTAGTGTTGGTAGAAATTTTACAAACCTTTATCGCTCTTCGTGCAATGTAATAAGAGGCTAGAACAACTGCTGACAATTCAGGGGAGAAAACATTAAAAACATCATCCGGAGTTTCGATAATGTTTTTTAAGTATTTTTTTGAATATGCCTTAAATCCATCAAAAACCATTCTTGAGCCCAACGACCTCTTAAGCGCAAACTTAGAAAATTGACTATACTCACCTTTTTCAAGCACCATATCTGCCAAACAACTACGAATAGTCTCCCAGACCAACTGATTTAGACCCAAAAATTTATTAACCTCAGCTAAAATATCCATCTCTTATTGCAGTATTTTAATTTATTTTTAGATTAAAAGTATTGAGGTAAACTGTATTTAGATCTTCAAATATCTGAGAAACAAAACTTTCAGAATTCAATGAGCCTCTACTAAAGTCGTACTCTTGTACAAAGACCATTTCAGATTTCACAAAAAAAGGGAAAAAAAGGGGGTTCCCGAACCTGTAATTCTTTGAAAATATAAAAGAGACAATTTTTGCCTCACCGAGGTGATCAAGGATCGTCACCAGTCCTCTTCTTTTTAGAGGTCCTAGAGCGCCTGATCTTGACCTGGTTCCCTCAGGGAATATTACAAGATTTGGTGTTTTCTCTAAATTTAAAAAATCTACTATCCTTTTAACCGCTTCAAAGGAATTAGATCTATCAATTAGGATACCATTGTACTCTCGTAAAAGTAATGAAACTGAGGGGATACCTTTCCCGAGCTCCCTCTTAGCAATAAAATAAAAACGCAGGTTTGGGAATGTAAGAACTATTGAAGATATATCAAAAGCACTCTGGTGATTAGATATCACAATAACAGGTTTGGAAGTTTGAACATCCTTTCGAGGTCGAATAACACGGCATCCAGTAGTAAAGAAAAGAACTAAATGACACACCTTACACAGCCAGATTAAAGCTTTTTGAGTGATAAGTAATTTAGTTCTTAAGCTTAGCAAAATGATTGGGTGAAAAATAACAAAAGTTAAAAAAAAGCTCAGATAGAATGGGATAAGTAATACCGAGTAAGTATAAATTTTTAAAATATTGTATAATTTTTCAAGTGAGAAAAATTCTGTTCTTTCTCCTTTTTTCAACACTTCTTTTCTCTCAATCAATAAGAGATGGAATATATAAATATACAGTTAGTTGGGAAAATATAAAATCTGCTGATGTTTCTGTTGAATTAAGCACTCAGCTGGATGGATACACAATTTCATTAAAACTTGAAACCCTTCCGTGGTTAAAACCTATTTACAATTTAGTTTACGAGGCTGAGATTCATGTGTCAAAAAATTTTTTGAACACTCAAGCAGTTGCTTTAAAAAAAGATAGAAAAGGTGAAGAGAAAATAAGATATCTTAAAAATGGCCGGATTTTAGAGATAACCAGATCTACTAAAAAAAATAAAAAGGAGGAAAAAATCGCTCGAACAGTGAGGGACATGCTAGATCCATTCTCCTCATCTATATTAGCAATGCTTTACGTTTGGGATAAAAACGTTGAACACAAATTCGTAGTAACAAACGGAAAGACTGATTATGAAATAATCCTAACTTGTTTTGATGTAAAAAAACATTTAAATACTACTGAGTATAGAATCAAGCCAACCTTAAAAACCTCAAACAAGTCTCAAGCAAAAAAGTTTAAGTCAGCGGAAATAATACTAAGTGATGATGGTAAGCAAAGATTTATTAAAAGTATCAGTAGTAAAGTCTTTATTGGTACAGTTTACGTTAAACTTAGAGAGTTTACTCCAAAAGATTTTTTTGTTGCGGATTTACGTTAAGTTTATTTTTTTGTTCTTTCGTTTACTTCAATCCAATGAGCTGGACATAACTGATTCTGAGCTTATTAGAGAATTAAAATCAAAAGAGTTGATTAAATTTGATGGAGTAAAAATTTTCCTAACAAGACATGAAACTTATACATATGAAAATAAAATTTTTATATCTTGTTCAAAATTAATTAAACCAGAGATTTTTTTGAATGCTCTTCTGCATGAACTTTGTCATATAATCAACCCATCATTTGAGGAAAAGCTTGTTGCACGTTGCTCAGAAAGGCTCATGTCAAAAATCATCAGCACTGAGGAAGGTAATACAAATTTTAATAAAAACCTAAATCTTCCACTCTGGCTGAAGTATCTGAGGCTAAAAGAGCAGGCAAAATTTTTGCATCAATGTTTTTAATTAGGAAAAATTATCGATGCCATTAGCAACTTTTTCAGGTTTAGCTTCAGGAATTGATTCGTCAAGTCTAATTAAAGCTCTTTTGGATGAAAAACGAAAAATAAAGATTTTACCATTAAAAACAGAAATCCAAGATATTGGACAAACAGTGAATGCGTTAGGAGAGCTTAAAAATTTGGTTCAAACACTCGCAGAGAAGGCCAGAGTTTTTAGTCCAACCTATGGGGGTCCAATATACAAAAAAGCATCCAGCTCAAATGAAAGCATTTTAACGGCATCAGCATCCTCATTAGCCGCAAACGGCACTTATGATATAACTGTAACGCAACTAGCAACCGTTAGCACTGTAACTTTCAATGCCTCTTATACATCCTCTAATCAACAGCTGATACCAGGAATTGATGACTTACTTCCAGCCTCCGAACGTACAATTACAATTAGTTATGGCCAAGGAGCAAATCAAATCACTAAAACCTTTGAAATCACATCGTCCACCACTGTCGATGATTTCATTAGTAGCTTTAATTCGCAATTTTCAGGCGTAGCCTCTGCAATCTTAGTTAATCTTGGCACAACTAGCTCTCCCAACTTTAAAATCATGCTTAAGAGTAACAAAACCGGTTTAACGGAGGGGGAAGTTACAATTTCTGTGGACTCAAACGCAGACCCCAACCTAAGTGCGTGGGTAGCAAATAAGACTCTCACTCAAGCTCAGAACTTAGAAATGACAGTCTCCGGGATCTCAGGGATAATTTCTAAGCCCTCTAACACTGTCACAGATTTATTCCCAGGGGTCTCTTTAACTGTTAAACAAACTGGAAACGCAACAATCACCGTAGACACCGATACTTCAAGCATGATAGAAAAATTAGGCAGTTTTGTTGATAAATTTAACGAAATAGTTAGATACATCGCTAAAAATAACAAAACATCTGTTACAACAACCTCGGATGGGGAGAGTAGGGCAAAGTTCTCACCTCTAAATCGAGTCAAGGTTGATGACTCTTTTCTGGATCAATTAAAATCGAAGCTTTCTTCGCTAACTGCCTATGATGATCCTCCACCCTCAACTGCTAAAGTATTCAAATTAGTTGATCTGGGAATCTCAACAACTGGTAGAGATGCGAACGGAGCCTTGGATGGCACATTTGCTTTCGACTCTACTAAATTTTCTCAAGCCCTAGCTAACGACTTCCAAGGTGTATCTAACCTACTTACAAAATTAGGCAATGAGTTAGCTTCAGCAAATGGATTTTTGGAGGATTTTATTGGATACAACAAGCTTTTTGATACATCTACATCAACTCTAAATCAGCAAAAAAAAGATTTAGAGAATCGTTTAGCGGATGCAGAGAAAGCCCTAAAACAGGAAGAAGAAACGCTTCTTCAAACATTCGCTAGATTGGAGAGCATTATGGGAAGGCTTAGAGGTATTCAAACTAGCCTTACTCAAGCTCTCGCAACCTTACCACGGTACGACAAAAGATAAATATCGGGGTGAGAGGATTTGAACCTCCGACCTCTAGTGCCCAAGACTAGCGCTCTTGCCAGGCTGAGCTACACCCCGTAATTTTTGGAATCATACCAGAACTAATTAAAATTTAAAATCCACTTAGGTATACTTTGTTTTATGACTCTTACAATTAAAAGAATTTTTAAATCTCCTCCCTTGGATGAGGAGATACTTGTTCATGGTTGGGTACGAACACTTAGAAAAGGTGGTTCAGTCTATTTTATGGAACTAAATGATGGTAGTTGCTTTGAAAATCTTCAGATTGTAATAGATGTAAATAATTTCTCAATCTCCTTAAATCAGGTTAACTTAGGTGTAGCTGTTGCAGTAAGAGGAAAACTTGTAAAGAGCCCGGCTCCTAAACAACCAATAGAGTTACAAGCACACTCTATTCAAATCCTTGGTGAGCATAATTTTGAGGAGTATCCAATTCAGAAAAAGGCAACCTCACTGGAGTTTTTGCGTGAAATTGCTCATTTGAGACCAAGAACAAACACTATTGGAGCTGCCATGAGAATAAGATCAACGGTAAGCTATATAATCCATAAATTTTTTCAAGAGAGGGATTTTTATTACATTCACACCCCAATTATAACAGCCAGTGATTGTGAGGGCGCAGGTGAAATGTTTCGAGTAACCACGTTGGAACCGGGAGATACAAATATCCAAACTGATTTTTTTTGTAGGAATGCTTACTTAACAGTTTCAGGACAATTAGAAGCTGAAGCCCTTGCTTTGGCCCTTGGTAGAGTTTACACTTTTGGGCCAACTTTTAGGGCTGAAAATTCGAATACCACGCGTCACCTTGCTGAATTTTGGATGATAGAACCTGAAATCGCTTTTTTTAATTTGTCTGATAATATAGATTTGGCAGAGGAGTTACTAAAATACTGCTGCTCCGCGGTACTTGAACTTCATGAAGCAGATCTGCATTGGCTTGAAAAATTTAATGAATTTAACTTATTGAAAAATCTTGCCGATTTTATAGACAAACCTGTTAATCGAATAACGTACACAGAGGCGGTGGAGATACTTCGTAAAAACAAGGATCAATTCGAGTTTGAGCCGGTTTGGGGAGATGATCTAAAAACAGAGCATGAAAAATTTTTAGTTGACAACTATTTTAAAGGAGCAGTGGTAGTAACAAATTATCCAAAAAAAATTAAAGCTTTTTACATGTACCAAAATGATGATGAAACTGTTGCTTGCCTAGATTTTCTCTTGCCAAGAGTTGGTGAAACTATAGGAGGAAGCCAAAGGGAGCATAGGTATGATAAGTTACTATCACGCATGACCGAACTAGGTATGGATTTAGAAAATTACAAATGGTATCTCGACCTAAGACGTTTTGGATCTGTCCCACACTCTGGCTTCGGTTTAGGCTTAGAAAGATTTCTCTTATTTTTAACCGGTTTGAAAAACGTTAGAGATGTTATTCCATTCCCAAGATATCCTGGCAACGTAGACTTCTAGCTTTGAGAAAAGAAAGATAGGATTTTGTTACTTAAAAAATCAATTATATCCCTGACTGAGATAACCCCTAAAAGCTCTCCTTGATCAACGACGGGTAAATGCCTAAAACCGCCCTTACTCATCAAAGTTAACGCCAGCCCTAGTGGGTCTATTGGTGTTATAGTTTTTACAGGGAAGGTCATGTAATTTTTAATAGGTAACTCAGGATCAAGTTCAAAATACTTTTTTACAAGATCTCTCTCTGAAAATATACCTTCTATGGTTTGGGTCATGATTATGACTACCCCTCTGTTCGAAATTTGCAAAAGCTTTATAACATCCTTTGTTTTTGCGCTTGGGGGAACGACTGATACCTCTCTAGGTTTTATTAATCCAACACTTGAGCAGAAAATACTTCCATCTAGGCCACCGATGTCAGAAACACAAAGCGCATCAAGTAATTTTTGAATATCATCCTCACTTTTCACTCTGCTCTAATTGTATCATCGTGTAATCTAACTGTGAAAGGCCCTCTTTTTTGCTCTGTTAGTGTCATTTTTTCATCTCCAAATTTAAAAATCACTCCAGGGTACGCTATTTTTAATATCTGTATCTCTCCTTTCACTGTTTGATTTTGTTTACTAAGTTGTTTTACAGTTACCACCAAAGTGCTTTTTGCGTGTTGGACTTGCTCCAACTTTTCTCGTAGTTGATTAATTTTATCTTGTAATTGTTTAGGCAAATCTGAGGGTTTCTTAAATTCATACGGTCCAAGCTGCATCCTGATTATATTCTCAACTTTGCTAAGCGTTTCAATTTTTTGATTTAGCTGCTTTAGCTCAGAAGCAACACCAGCGTCAACAACAATCTCAAGTATAGTCTCTATCCCAGCTTCATTTCCGGCTACATCTATTTTTATTAAGTTTGAGCAACTGCATAAACCACCAATCATGTTTTTGCACTCTAACTTTTCCCTTGAGTTAATATCACATTGAAGGGAATCTTTTTTTATTAAAACTGATTTAGCTACAACTTGGCAGCGGATACCACTAAAGAACTCAATCTCCTCCTCAGCATTCAATTTAGCTTGGTCTACATTACCTTTAATAATTATTGATCCCTTTCCACAGAATAGTTCAGCATGTTTATAAACATCTCCATTCACTACTATCCCTCTATCTGCTTTGACAATAAAACCAACACCAACATTCCCTAAAATCTTTACCTTGTTATTGAATCTTATGTTTCCAGTAGTTTGTGATACATCACCGTTTATGACCAACTCCTCCTTTACGTCTATTTGAGCTCCATCATAGTGTAAATAACCGAAAGCTTTACTAACCAAAGACTTATGCTTTTCCTGTTCATCAACATTTAAGTTCTCACCAATAATAACAGATACAGTTTTCGGAGAACGGCATTTTATGATGTTTCCAAAAATATCGTACCCATCCTCCCCTTCTTTTGGGGGAATTATTCTAGCCACCTCTCTACCAGGCTCAATATTATCCAAAAACCTTAAACTAGATGAGAATGAGAAAGGCTTAGCCAGAAGAATTAACTTCTCATCAGTTGGGTCAGTCGGTGGCTTGGCTAAACCCAATCTCCTGGGCTTCATAGATGGTGATGCAAGCATATCTTTAAGAATAGTCTCATCCAATCTAACCCCAGGGAATCGCTCCTGAATTACCTTTTGTAAAATTGGCTTAACCACTAAAAAAGGTAGCCTTTTGCTTATGACAGCAAAAAGTTTAATTTTATTTTCATCAGTGTAAAAAGGAATTTTTTCATCGAGAACTTCAAGCTCGCATAAAAAATCCAAATTATCAAGCACTGAATATTACAAATCTACTTCAGAAAAAAGCCTGTTTTAAACATAAAAACAGCTAAATCAAAAACATCTATATTTAAATTATACTTATGGCAAAAACTTAAAACTATTTCCTCAGCATGAATATATTTTTTCCTCGTGCTAAGAGATTTTGGAAAATTAGGAACGATATCTGCCATAAAATTGATAATATGACGGTCAATTATAGCTAATCCAGTTCGGCCTATGTTTCTAAGAAAATGACTAGCCTCTTTATAACTGAACCCCTCCACATTTGATCTTAAATACTCTCTTTCCTCATTTACGGAGTTATTCTGTAACAAAAAATCTCGAATGGTTAAAAAATTCTCATTCATTTTTAGAATTCTCTTAGCTTTAGTTATATGAAATCTCACGTAATGATTTTTATTCTCGAGAATCCTAACGATATCTTTGAGATGTAAATCATTCTTGCTTTGAAGCAAATTAACAACTTTCTGAGACGCTAAATCTGCGTTTAAAGGAGAAGTTTGAGGAGTGCACAAACAAAATACTAGCTCTAAAAGAATTCTATCTTTCCAATTTTTCGCTAAGTCTGAAAGTCTCTGTTTAAAAATTGGTAAATTCTTTTGATAGAAGGATTTAAAAGCACAGATGTCCATGTTTAAATAAAACTAATATAATATAGCTTAAAGGCGGGCATAGCTCAGATGGTAGAGCGTTTGCTTCCCAAGCAAAAGGTCGCGGGTTCGAATCCCGTTGCCCGCTTGTCCTAGAATTCTAAAACATCCTCTTTTCACCATTTTTAATATTCAGTTTAGAAAAATTTATTTTTTAACGAACAAATGTAAAGGAATGTTCCTTCTACTTGGTCTTATTCTTTGTGTTGCCTCAATTTTAGGAGGATTTATAATGCATGGGGGCAACCTCGCAGCTTTGATGCAGCCTAGTGAATTGATAATTATAGGAGGCGCAGGAATATTCTCTTTTGTTGCAGCAAACCCTCCCCAGGTTGTTAAAGGATTTATTCCAGGAGTGATACATGCAATAAAGGGAAGTGGTGTTTCAAAAGAAGCTTACAAGGAGCTTCTAGGCCTAATGGCTGAAATATTTAATGTTATGAGGAGAGAGGGTGTGCTCGGTATTGAAAGTGATCTCTCTAACCCTTATGAAAGTCCAAGATTCAAAAAGTACCCCAAAGTTTTACACAACCATCACTTGGTTGAGACATTCATTAGCTCACTTAGACTTTTTGTGGACGGCGTTGTGAACGCTTTTGACTTAGAGAGATTAATGGACTCTGAAATGGAGGCTCATCACGAGGAAGCGCATGCTCTTCCCTCAGCTGTCACAAATATGGCTGACTCACTTCCAGCCTTTGGTATAGTTGCAGCAGTTCTTGGAGTAATAATAACAATGCAATACCTTGACCAACCACCCACAGTTATAGGTCAAAAAGTTGCAGCGGCGTTGGTAGGAACGATGTTGGGGATTTACTTATCTTACGGAGTTTTTGGACCTCTTGGTAAAGCTCTTGATAATTTAGTGAAAGAGGAGGCTGGCTTATATAAGTGTATACAAGCAGGATTAGTTTCGTTTGCAGGAGGATCCCCGCCTCAGGTGGCTTTAGAATTTGCAAGAAAAACAATTCCTCCCTCATTCAGGCCAACCTCTGAGGAGCTTGAGGAGATCATAAAGAAAGCTAAATAATGGCAAGTCCAGCAGACAAGCCAGTAATAGTAATCAAAAAAAAGGGAGGAGGTCATGGTCATCATGGAGGAGCTTGGAAAATTGCATACGCGGACTTCGTAACGGCAATGATGGCATTTTTCCTTTGCATGTGGCTGGTTAATACTGCAGACTCTGCCGTTAAAACTGCTATTGCTAAGTATTTTAAAAAGCCAGGTGTTTTTGAAATAGGATCTGGTACTCCATTACAAATTGGAGGCTCTGGGATACTGCCCGAAGCTCATGCTCCAGCAACTAGAGAAGAGGATGATGAAAATGGTGTAGTTACTCGACCTAAGAAAACACGATTTGAGGATTCACCCGGTGAAACTGATCCAAATACTGAAATGGTTGGAAAACAAGTAGAGGGAATAAAAGAGAAGAAAAAGGGAGGGAATCCATACCTTGACGAGAGCTTTAGAACTTGGCAGGACTACAAAATGGTTCCTCTTGAAGCTTTGATCGAGAAATTCAAACAAAAAATCTTGAACTTAAAACTTCCAAAAAGCTTGGGGAATATATCTATCAAAGTTGAGGGAGAGTTTCTAAAAATTGAGCTGTTAGATTTACCACAAGGAGGGATATTTTACTCAGGATCAGCTGTAATAAAACCCGAAGCAACTCCAATATTAAACGAGATAACAAATCTTTTACGAGAAATTCCAAACGAGTTTAAGATAGTAGGTCACACGGATTCTAAAAACCTCTTGAATGGAACTTACTCTAACTGGGAATTATCCACTGATAGAAGTAATGCCTTTAGACAATTCTTGTTTCAGAGTGGTATAGATGAGAAACGATTACTAAGCGTTGAGGGGGTAGCAGATAGACAACCATTACAAGGCTTACCTGCAGATCATCCAAGCAATAGAAGAATATCATTAGAGATTAAATTAAAACCAGAGGATATCCGAGCCCCAGAGATAGAGAAAGATTTTGAAGAAAAAACTGATGCAAGTTCAGAGGTTGGAAAAATCGTAGAGCCTAATGCCAGTGAGAAATCCTTAGAGACTGAGAGGCTGGCTATTCTAGATTTAAAGAAAGAGTGGAGAGTATTTGATCCATTTGAGCCTTAATCTTTGACTTAAAAATTGTATTTAAAAAATGTATAATTTGCCTGTGTGCCTGTAGCTCAGCAGGACAGAGCAACTGCCTTCTAAGCAGTGGGTCGCAGGTTCGAATCCTGCCAGGCACGAAAGATTCTTATGATTGTTTACGGGTTCATAGTTTTTGTAGTTATTGCTTCAATCATATTGTTAAGTGTCCTAATCGGTCCAAAGAATCCCACTCCAACAAAAGACAAACCATTTGAGTGCGGAAACATTAGCTTGGGTAATATTGAAAACACTAAAGTTCCAATATCCTTTTACAAAACGGCGTTAGCATTCCTTGTTTTTGATATAGAAATTTTATTTTTACTACCACTAATTTTTGCAGGTCAGTACGGCTTAAAAGTGGCGGTTATCTTTATTTGCATAATCTCTTTAGGTCTTATATTTGAACTAAAAAATAACAAATTCTTTGTCTAGATGAGTAGTTTTGAACTACCGGTATATGACTATTTTGAAAACAATAAGCCTTTTAGCAGAGTAACAAAGGAGGAAACTAGGTTAGTTTTTGTAGCTTGGCCATATATGAATGGCAAGCTGCATGTTGGACATTTGGCAGGATATTTACTGCCAGCAGATTGTATAGCTCGCGCTTTTAGAATGCTTGGTTACAAAACTTTAATGATTTCTGGATCTGATTGTTATGGTACTCCAATATTGGTCACAGCACTTAAAGAGCAAACTTCTCCTGAACAAGTAGTGCAGTTTTACCATGAAGAGGTTATCAAATTATTCAAAGCCATTGATATAAGCTTTGATAATTATTCGGCTACGGTAAATAGAACCCATCATGAGGTTGTTAAAGACGCATTTTATAAAATTCTTTTAAATGGATTTATTAAAAAAGATTTTGATCTTCAGTTTTTCTCTCCAACCTTAGGAAGATTCCTACCGGACAGATTTGTGGTTGGAGATTGCCCGTTCTGTGGAGCATCGGGTATAAAATCAGACCAGTGCGAGAACTGTTCTGAAATATTAACACCACAGCAGGTTCTGAATCCTGTATCAATAGTAGATGGAAAGCCTGTAGAATTAAAAAAAACTGAACACTATTTTTTTGATTGGCCTAAGCTTCAGGGTAGGCTTGAAAATTACTTTAATGATCGGAAAGCTGAATGGCGAGACTGGATTGTATCAGAAACTAAGAAATGGTTTAACCAGGGTTTAAAACCGAGGGCTATAACACGAGATATTGACTGGGGAATACCAATACCTTCGGATATTCCTGCATCTATGCTAATTGAGGATTTTGAAAAAAAAAGGATCTATGTTTGGTTTGAGGCAGTAACAGGTTATCTTTCCTCGACGATAGAGTATTGTCGAAGAAATAATTTGGACGTTAACTTGTTCTGGAGAAATCCTAATTCGAAACACTATTATTTTATGGGCAAGGATAATCTCCCCTTTCACACAATATTCTGGCCTGGGCAGTTAATGGCTTTAGACTCAACCTTACACCTACCAGATATTCCTGCCATAAACCAGTATCTGCTATTTGGAGATGAGAAATTCTCCAAAAGCGCTGGCCGAATTATCGACAGTTATGATTTTACTCAACAGTATGGAGCTGATGCAGTTCGATTTTATTTTCTTGCCTTCTCTCCTGAAACAAGCGACTTTAGCTTTAATCTAGAGCATTTCAAAGAGCAAACTAATAGTTTATTAGTGGGCAAAATTGGAAATTATATAAGCAGAGTTACTAAACTAGCTGGTAACGGATTTAAACCTTCATTCCAGGCAAAAGCTTTTGAAACGTATGTTAAGTTTCTAGATCAGTATCTTGAGGGAGTTGATTCAGGATCAAGTAGAAAAATGTGTCAAACTGTTCTTGAGTACACCGATTCATTGAATAAGGCATTTTCAGATGCACAACCCTGGAACTTAGATAAATCAGATAATAGATTTAAGTCTGTAATATCAGAGGGAATTTGTTCAATAGTTTGCCTGACAAGTCTTTTAAAGCCTATTATTCCCAACGCAGTTAGAGTTGTGGAGGAGTCTCTTGCATTTGAGCTTTTTGAAATAATAACCTCCAAGGACGCCTTAGAGGCGGCTTTAACTGACGTGCTGGTGAGGCAAGGGTTAACCCTTTTTTCTAAATTATAAATTCCCTTTTATCAGAATCAGAAACTATAATCTTTTTCCCCCAATTGTAACCTATTCTTGTATCATTGAACGGGATCCTGCCTTCATCGTTTGGATTATACTCTTGATTTGTGAAATAAACTAAGTGAGCCGAAGCACTTAATACTTTCAAACCATGAAGAACAAGTGGTGGAATTTTCAAAACAAATGGATCTTCGAGGCACATAAGAAATTCAATAGGAGATCCAAACTTCCCATCTCTAAAGTCCACTATCACAGCCTTGATTTTCCCTTCAACTAAATACCAATAGTCAGTCTGTTTTTTATGATAGTGCCATGCTTTAACAACATTTCGTTTCATAAATGAGTGAGAAACTTGTAATACTTTAAAATCTTTGAAAAAACTTGAGGATTCTTTAAAAATTTCCCTAAAAAAACCCCGCTTATCCTCATATGATCTTAATTTAAAAATCTCAACCCCGTCCGGTAATATCATTCAAAATAAGCTCCCATTTTTTTTAACCTATCAATGATTACATAATCCGGAAATTTATTTGCGTCAAGATTTCCATGTATAACAATTCGAGATACTTCTGGTTTTAAATCGGCCTCCCTAAGTAATGAATAAAAATTTTTAACCAAGTTTTCAGAGAAAGACTCAATCACAAAATCATCTGATTTAATTAAGCTCTTATCCTTAACACAGAGCACGGGTTTACTGGGCGAATAATGAGTATATTTGCTCCCTGGAGAGGCTAAGTGGGATTTCTTTAAGAGCTCTTCTTTACTAACTCCAAGTTTTTCTGCGACTAATTCCACAGGCAAAAGCCCTAACCTTAGAATTTTTGGTGAATTGATTAATGAAACAATTGTTGACTCAATACCCAATGGGCTAGGACCCCTTAGAACAATTACTTTACCTTCAAAATCTCTTTCAACATGCTCTGCTTGTGTGGGAGAGCAGTAGCCACTTTTATTCGCAGATGGAGCTGCAAGTGGTTTATCTACGATTTTAGCAACTTCAAGAAAAATATCATTAGCAGGTATTCTAACTCCCAGGTATGGTTTATTTGATGAAATGTTTAGTAAACGCTTATCTTTCACAGGGAGAATAACGGTTAGTGGACCTGGCCAAAGTTTAAAAAGCTCAGGATATTTATCAAGATATTCATCCAAATGGACAAAAAGACCAATTTGATCTAGAGATACAAAATGGCATATCAAAGGATTGTCCTTAGGTCTACTTTTTAAAGAGTAAACTAGCTGTACTGCTTCAGAATTTAAAGCATCACAAGCAAGCCCATACACTGTCTCTGTAGGAAGAGCCACAACCTCACCAGAGCAAATCAAGTCGGCCGCATATCTGATATTCTCTTGAGTTGGTTCAAGAATCACAAGTTATGCTAGTGGCTCCAAGAGTTGAAAAATAGTGATAAATTTTATCAGGATTCCAACCCCATTCCTGAAGTGGGACAACTATCCCCTGGTCAATCTCATCAATATCCCATGAAGGATAAATCCATACGTCGTATCCTGCTCTTAAATTTTTGGAAATTAGTACACTTTTTCCCTCGATTTTACATCCAAGATTCTCACAGAACTCAAATAAAACTGATTCTTTAAGCGCGAACTGAATCAGTTTCCCTTTGTATCCGACTTGAGGGACTTCGTAAGTATACGCATATTTATGGGTTTTTATAAACTTAAAAATTGAATCAACCCTAAAAGCTAAATGATGAAAAACAGGAGTCTTTTTGTTTCTTATGAAGCTTTCTACAGACTTATTCGAAAAAGGCTGTATAAACTCTAATGCACATTTCGTCTTTTCTTTGTACCCCACAAAAACACCTTGGTTTTCAAGTAACTCAAACTCAACGTCTAAACCAAAGACCCTTTTTACTTCCTCTTTGGATTTAACAGCAAAGCATATGTGGTCAATCTCTAAATCCAACAAGTTATGTGTTATTCTCTTCAGAGTATGCTTTTGCAAGCTGATATAAAGCATCTTTTACAAGTTTATATCTAGACAAAAAAGCTGGGGCATCAGGAATTGCTAAGATCATTCTAGGTTTTAAAATTTCCTCCGCAATCATATCAATCCCAAGATCAACAACCTGGAAATCTAGTCCCTCTTGCTGCGAGCTCTCTAAGTAACTGTTCAATCCCTCAAGCAAGAACCAAACTTTTGCAGTCCCTTGAGTGACATCAGCATCGTCCTGATTTTGATTTAATAAGTTTGTAACTATTTGTTGAACCTTTTCTATAAAGCCATAAAACGCATTATTAAACTGTTCTTCTGAATCCATTAGTTCTATCCTACACTATTGATAAGAGATGGTCAAAGAGAATTCAGATATCTACCAGAAACGTATACAAAAAGTTCAAGAATTCTTGAGGAAAGAAAATGGAGTTGCCCTTGTAACGGGCAATCTGCCGATAAAAAAAACTGAAGATCAAGTATATCGTTTTAGAAACTCGAATCTGTTTTTCTTAACAGGGACCATAGATCAAGATCTTGGAGTTTTAATAACAAAAGATGAGGTCTTTTTGTTCCGTTGGAAGAAGGTAAATCCAGTATGGGAAACTTGTTTGGAGAACGAAAGGGCTCTTGCAACAAAATTGGGGGCCAAACTAATTGATGAAAGTAAAATTTGGGACCAAATTAGCAAATGTAAGCTTTTTTTTGGTGATAGGCTATCTTCCTGGTCAGGTAAATTCATTCAAAAAATTTTAGACTCTCAAATAACATCTTTAAGAGAAAAACCAATTCGTGTCGCTTCCGTTGAAGAGATATTAATTCCTCTAAGAGAGGTTAAATCAGAGTATGAAATAAAAATTATGATTGAGGCTGCAAAAAAAGCTACTGAGATATTTAAAAGCTTTAAAAATTTAGTAAGGCCAGGTTTGTCAGAGATTGAAATTCGTAATATTTTGTACTCACAAATATATGTAAATCATTGTCACCCGAGTTTTGATGCAATAGTCGCTGCGGGCAAAAATGCGGCTATTTTGCACCATACTCCAACGCATAAACGATGGGAAAAAAATGAGCCCTTACTGGTAGATTTTGGAATCTACTATAACGATTATGCAATCGATGTAACCAGAATCTTATTCATAAAGCCTTCAAGTAGAGTAAGAGAGATTTATGAAATTGTAAAATCAGTAAATGAGTTAATCTCCTTATCGCTCAACCCAGAGAAAACATACAATGATATTCTGAACGAAACAAAGCAGTTACTAGGCAAAGAATTAAAAAAAATTATTAAAAGTTTTGATATCGGTGAAGTATTTCCTCATGGCTGGGGTCATAGCATTGGGCTAGATGTTCATGATCCCTCAAGCTTTGGGTTAAACAAAAATTCGAGAATCAAAAATGGCATGGTTGTTACAGTTGAACCAGGCCTATATTTCAGGAACAAACAAATAGGGGAGGCTTTTGGGATTCGGGTTGAAGATTGTGTAGTTATAAATAAAAAGAAAAATTTAGTTCTAACTGCAGGAATACCAAAAGAGTTTAAAGATATGATAATCTAATCAGGGTTAAATTTTAATTTTAGTGGAGGGCCCATAGCTCAGTTGGGAGAGCGCTTGACTGGCAGTCAAGAGGTCAGCGGTTCGAGTCCGCTTGGGTCCAATGCTTTTCTTGATTGAAAATCGTAAACAGTTAAAATTAAATAAGTGGTTTTTCCAAGAAGGGGATTTGCAGTTTTTTGGATACTCTTAACAATTATTCCATCTTTAGCGATATTTACAGGAATTATTACAGTGTACGTGAATGAAATGTTTAACAGAAATGCAATATTTAACTTGCTTAACGGAGTAAGAAACTTTGGAGCCGGAGCCAATGGTCTTGAAAATTTGGCAAACAACCTTCAAGCTCGTTACCGCGCAAGAGTAAGATTCCATCGAATCAACCAAAACGAGGTAAGTTTCACAATGAATCTTTTAGGAAAAGATTACCCAATTACAGTAACAAGAGAACCAAGAAATGCATATATTTTTTTTGATGCAAGTGATTATAATGCTCCAACAAAGCAAGAGCATCTGAATCCTGAAATATGGATAAATCCAAATACTTCTGGACTTTTTTCAAGCTTCTTACCAATAACAAGCCACTACAGTAGAGAGGAGAGTGGTCATTTTACAAACATAAATTTATCTTTCGTACGACATTGGACGGGGCCTGAAGCTTTTGAGAATATTGATTACAGCTTATCGTCAGAAATGAAACGAAGGTTGTTGGCACAATTGTTTAAAGCTGATAATTGCGATATCCTTTGTGCAAGTCGAGATGACTGCCACGGATATTGGCACTGCTTTAAATGTGAGTCAATATACTCTTGCTTTGGTTTTGATAGCTTCAGAGAGCGGCAAAGCTGCTTGAGGCCTCTTCTTCGACAGTGTGAAAGAAACTCGCAACTTGGAGTAACAACTTTTCACGGGCAACACTGTTCTAATCCTTTTTTTAATGCTCTAAAAATAGCAAATACCATTATTTGGGATTACTACTCCCTAGATCAACGAGGTAGAATCACCGTTAGAGCTGGTCCAATTGATCTTGACAATAGACCATCTTGGAGAGTTAATGAGAATAATACTCACCTTGTATTTTCATATGAAAGAGTTCCAAACCCCCTGGCTAACGCAAGTAACACTGCAATTCAAAACTGCACTACAACACAAAGATCAGCAATTGACCAGGATTGTATTTTAAGTTTGTTTTATGACTCAGATAGATATATTTGGGATATGAGATTAGGTCGTTATTTACCTGCCATAATTTACTCATCTGTGTTTAATCGCCCTTACCATTTTATTCCTCAACCTATCTCAGAGCGGGTAATGGACTCATTAAACCAAAATCAAAGACAGAATTACGCTTTCGGAATACGAAGATTGCCAGAGCCGTCTTTTTCTGGCTCAGGAAACGCAAATTTAAATGAGAATTATATTTCACGTCTTACTGTAAGAGAGGCGATTTGGGCGCAGGTTGTCAAACAAAGACCGCAAAGGTTTGAGAGGTTAATTGATGCTGTTATAGATGATATAAACGATATTCGATATCCAAGTAACATACCCACTGACTTTTTTTTCATATTCGGAGACTTTCCTTGGTTTGATCAACCGAGAGATTACTCGGACGTAGATTGCTCAAGGGAGGAGGTTTTTGGACTTTACAAAGTTAGACGAACATTTTTCAGAGGGCCATATCCGTTACCAGCTCTTTTAAGACCTCTTGTTTGTTCAAATGTTTCTTTTGATTCCTCTTCTAGAGTTTATTTTTCTCACTTAAGAGATCAATTTGATAGACTTAACAGAGCTCTAAGAAGACGTAATCACCCTACTGCAAACTTATTTTTTATTGTTGCTAGATCTGAAGGCTCATACCCATCTCATTCACAAAATTACCACGGATCAAACTGGAATTGCCAAAATAGAGCTTGTAATCCTATTCGAACGGAAGTAAGGTCCATGCTAAATTTTTTAAACCAAAATGCACGTAGATGGAACAGACTCTCAATACATTTTGCTTTTATCAACGATCCGGGAAGTTTGGCCTACGAATTGCCAATTTTACTTTTACAAAAAATAGAGAAAAGTAGGCTTCGAGTAAGAGTATTCGGGGTTTAAGAGATGAGAGCGAGTGTGTCGCTTGAGGCAGCTTTAGTTTTTTTAATTTTTATACCTGTACTAGTCACGGGTTTAGCTATTTTTGTTTGGGTCAATAATTTACGGGAAATGTCAATTATAGAGCAAACTTGGGGTAGAACCTTACAACCAAGCATTAATGAAGCTATTAGAGCAAATTGGGACAGTTTAACAATAGGCAACGTTGCATGGAATCAATTTATTGATAATTCTATTCAGAGGTTTAATGATTACCTAGCAAGGACGAATTTAAGACAAGATTTAAATATCTTAATTCAAATATCAGTCTGGCAAATTAATTTTAATCCAGAATCAGGAGCCTTCCTGGGCTCGACACTGCTGACCGAAAGGCAACTGACTTTAAATGATTTTAGGGTTTTCAACCAGGATTTACAAAATTTTAACGCTGAATTAGCTAATGCTCTCCAACGAATTCCTCCTTTACGAATTACTCTTGGCAGTATCCCAGTTCACTATCACTTTGGCCCTACAATATTTGGTGATGTTACTAGAATTAACTTCTTACCTAATCGTTTTTTTATCTCCTACTTCTACGGAGTTTTTTTAAACTCAAATATCATGGAATGGGCTTTAAATACTCTTAATCAAATTAACTTAGCACCAAATACTCGATATATAAGAGGAAGACTACTCCCAGTGATTTGAAAATATTAGCTCATTTTGACATAATCGGATGTAGGGTGAGGTACCCAAGCGGCCAAAGGGGGCAGGCTGTAAACCTGCTGGCGGGACGCCTTCGGGGGTTCGAATCCCTCCCTCACCACTCATTATTGATAAAATTTGGGTAATTTGTATAATTTGTACATCAGAATTTATTAGAGCCTCAGCCTCATTGTGTTTTATTTTGTTCGAAAACCTTAGAATTCCCTTATTCCTGAGGTTTATTATATTGACAACTTTTGTTAGAATTTATCCATAAATGCCTAAAATTAAAACTAACAGAACAGTTAAGAAAAGAATAAAAATCTCAAAATCAGGAAGAGCTAAGCGGCATGGTGCTTTTTTAAGCCATAATACTGCCAAGAAATCTTCAAAAAGAAGGAATAAACTAAATAGGCTTGTTACCGTTCATGCAACTGATATGCCAAAAATAAGAAAAATGCTGCCAGGTATGTTGTAATCAAATTTGAAATAAAAAAAACCGTTTATTAAAATACTGAAGAATGCGAGTCAAAGGAGGGGTTGTAACAAGAAGAAGACACAAAAGGTTGCTAAAACTTGCGAGTGGTTTTCGTGGAAGGAGAAAGAACTGCTACAAAATTGCAAAACTAGCAGTTTTCAAGGCTCTTCAGCATGCATATCGAGGTAGAAAAGAAAGGAAGAGAGAATTTAGAAAATTATGGATTACCAGAATTAACGCAGCTTGCAGAAATCTAGGAATTTCATATTCAAAATTCATAAATTTATTGAGGGGGAAAAATATTATCCTGAATAGGAAAGTGTTAGCATACTTAGCTGTTGAATATCCACAACATTTTGAGAGTTTAGTTAATCAAGTTTTATCGAATCAAAGCTCAGTTTCGGTAGCTAATCAACAAATCTAACCGAGTCTCGTAATAAGGGAGACCGGGGCTCCGGTAAATGCAGAGATTACAGGAACTGGTCCAGGTCCAAATGTACGATCTATCAAACTTATCCAAGCGTTAATTCTTAAACCTCGCATTGTTGATGTTGTATGCGCCTCCAAAGTGCTTCGTGCTGTAGTTATAACATCAGTTACTAGCACAGTATTTTTACCCCTCAAAAATCCGAGCTTTCCATTCTCAAAAAGAAAATCCGAATACACTTCTAAACTTAAATCATCACTCCCGGTATACTCACACCAAATGGCAAATAAAACCTCAGCAAAAAGAGTTACACTACCTCCGAGTTTCAACAGCACTTTAATCTGATCTATATCATGTGATTTCTCAAAACGCCTTAATACGTATGTAGCGCAAAGCTTAATTTCTTCTTCTGTAAGGTCCTCAACCCTATAGTAATAATGACTCTCACATCTACCTCCAATTGGTATTGGGATTTCACTATAGTCAGTTATTCTCATGAAAATCTCCTGGATTCTGTTATAATCAACTTCAGGCAAGTCCACGTAACGGAGATTATACCATAAGATGGCTTTTATTGACCTGAATTTTGTTGATGAAAAAACTAGTCAGTTAATATCTGAACTAATCTCAAAATCAAAGTTATCTGACCTTAAAATTCTAGGAATTATTAATGAGCCTAACTCGGATTACCCAAGGATAGTTGGGATGCTGAATAACAGAAAGGTTATTGTTAGATTTTTGGACGATTTGTGCAAAGCTCATACAGAGCGACTTCAATTATTAAGGAATATGTTAACAAAATGGCACTCTTATTCTGATACAACTTTTTTACAGCTTAATTTAGACTCTGAGCACCCCTTCTACATTCGAGATTTCTTCAATCTAACTCTTGAAGATAATCCAAAAGTAAATATTCATGATGTTGTTAAATTACTTCTAAGTTACTCAAGGCTTGGTCTTATTCATGGCCATCTAAAGCCGTCTAATATTGGTCTTAAAGACGGCAAAATGTACTTACTAGATCCGTGTGTTGCAATTATTTTTCCTTGGAAGGAGTCAAAGTATTTAGCTCCTGAAAAAATCTTATCTCCACAGGCTGATTCTTACTCAATGGGAGCTTTGTTATCTGAATTCAGAGATCTTCCCTCTGATCTATCTACTTTCTGTGTTCTAGCCCTAAATCCGGATCCTACAAAAAGACCAAATCCTTCTGTACTGGAGAACCATCAAGTTTCTGAAGTGATTATTAAAAAAAGTAAAAGAACTAGTAGAGATTATTCGTCATTTATCATACTTGGAAGCATACTTTTGCTACTAAGCATTTTGTTTTTTAAGTTCCAGGATATCAAGAATGTTCAAAAGCCAGAGTTTACTCAAGCAGAATTGATTTCAGGGTTAGAATCTAAGAATGTTCAATTCATAAAATCTATTGCTGAGTATATAATTGAATCAGGTGATAAAAATTACTTTTTCCTAATTATAAATTTACTCAAGAGAATTAAATCTGAAACTTTTTTAAATCCTGAGGTAAAACAAATACTGACCTCATTACCACTAGATGATTTAAATCAAACTGATGTTAAAGCTTTAGTCACTGCAACTTTTTTTGAGTTTGTCTCACCGACTGCAGTTCAAAATTTAAGCTTTAAAAATCTGTCTTTATTTGGAGTCCTTTCAATGAAGGCCCTAAGAGTTAAACTTCCAGATAATCTGCCATTTCCTAAAACCTCAGATCCAAAGCTAAATAATCTAATAACTATATTGAGGCAAATAAATCAATTATCACCTAATGCTCCAATTGTTGAGTTGTGGGCTAAACTTACTTTTAATTTGTGCTCAGAAGATGGGTTATCTTCTTATTTCTCACCGAACTTATTCAGGGAGGCTTTACTCTTTTTAAGAGTATATTTTGAGAATTTTGAAATACCCACTTCTTGTCAATCCTCACTTGTTGAGCTTATATCCAGAGCCCCCTTTTTCAATCGGTGGTTCGATAGAAACACCGTTGTAGATTGGAAAAATTTTAACACGGAGGAGAAATTGAAATTATTACTAGGATCGCTACCAAATAATCTTGATCTAACTTTTTACCTTGATTTAATCAAATTTCCTCTTCAGGACGTATCAACTAAATCGTATGAAATAGTTGAATCGCGTTGTCCGAATGCTGAGTGTAAGAAATCGTTTGTGGTATTGCTGCGTTTTAAAGAAACACTCACCCGGGAACAGTTAGTAACTCTAGGTTCTTTATTATTACAACAGGAAATTGAGGGTAATTTTGTTGCAACATGGTTTTCATTAAATCCACCCTTAAACTTCGTAATTGAATTGATAATTGCAAGAGATAAACTAGTATCAGAGGATGCAATTACCTTATACGGTTTATCATATTTACTGGCTTCAGATCCGCCATTAACACTAGAGCAAAAAATTAAAATTTGCACTCACAAGGATCCAGCCATCAGAAAATATGGAATATCTAAACTTGACGTAAACAACCATGACGACGTCTCACTTTTAGAGCGCTTATCGCAAATTGAAGCCATTGATGAAAACAAAGAACTAATTAAGAGAAAACTCCAGCTCGTAAGTAAAAGATTAGCGAAAAATTGACCGATTTAATTACATATATTAGAATACTCTAACCAATGGCCAAAAAGCTTAGATTAGAGAGCAGAATTCTAATGAACATTAACTCTCAGGATTTTGAAGAGAGGCTAATATACTTAGCTAGAACAGCCAAGGTTGTAGCAGGGGGTAGAAGATTCAGATTCTCTGCTCTCGTGGCAGTTGGGGATAAAAAATCTCACATTGGAATAGCCCATGCTAAAGCATCTGAGGTTCCTGAAGCTATCCGAAAAGCTGCTGCAAAAGCGAAAAAAAGAATAATTAGAATTCCCATTAGAAACGAGACTATTCCTTTTGATGTTGAGGGTCAATTTTGCTCTACTAAAGTCATTTTAAAACCTGCAAGACCTGGAACAGGCCTAATTGCAGGTAGTGCTTTAAGGTCTGTTATTGAATTAACTGGAGTAAAGAATATTAGATCAAAAGTAATCGGATCAACAAATCCACACAATGTAGTTAAAGCCACACTTGTAGCGCTTTTAAAACTACAAGACCCTGAGATAATGGCTGGAGCGAGAGGATTTGGTATACAACAGTTAAATTACACACCATTTTAAGATGAAAAGAGCAAGAGTAACACTTGTAAGAGGGCTAGCAGGTAAAACTGAGCGAGTGAAAAGAACTGCACAGTCTCTTGGCCTAAAAAAAAGAGGAGCAAGCAAAACATTAGTTGTTGACAAAAGTGTGTTGGGTAAACTAAGGGTACTGCAAGATTTTATTGATATAGAAATTCTTTAAATTTAAGAAATCATCCGTAAAAATTCATTTTCAGTTAAAATTTGAATTCCAAGTTCACGGGCTTTGTTTAATTTTGAGCCTGGTTTATCTCCTACAATCAGGTAATTAACCTTACTAGAAATTGTATCTAAAACTTTTCCCCCTCTCTCCTCAATCCTAGATTTTGCAACTGAACGGGTCATTGATGCCAATGTACCAGTTATAACAAAGTTTAATCCTGCCAGCTCTCCACTCATACTAGATTTTTGTTCATTAACATTAATTATTCCGTCATGAATGAGTTGTCTCCATTTATGCCATGTTTCAGAATTAAAAAATGTCACAACTGCGCTCGCCGTTTCAGGGCCAATACCAGGAATTTGCATAAGCTCATCTCTTGTTGCCTTCTCAAGATTGGTGATGGCAGTAAATTTATCCGCTAGAATCTTGGCAGTTTCTGTACCAACATGAAAGATTCCTAAAGTTTTAATGAATCTCCATAATTCAATGTTTTGCGTCTTAACTTTTATTTCACTTATTAATTTATTTGATAATTTATCTTTCACGCTGTAAAGCTTTTTAAGATCATCCTCTTTTAAGAAAAAAATATCAGTGAAATCTTTAACTAATTCAGCGTCGAGAAGCTTTTTAATAAGCTTTTTACCTAACCCTTCAATATTTAAACAATCGCGGGATACAATGTAGATTAAATAGTTTTCAAGTTTTGCTGGACAGTTTAAATTAAGACATCTAAGTCCAGAATTTCCAAATTCAATAAGGTTACCTCCACAGGCTGGACAAAGACTGGGAATTTGAACATCAATTTCATCTCCATTTCTTCTTTCTGTAACTACCCCAACAATATACGGAATTACATCTCCTTGCCTTCGGACAATAATTGTATCTCCAATCATGATTCCTTTTTTCTGAAGCTCAACAGTGTTATGAAGTGTTGCCTTCGAAATGAGAGCACCCGACAAAATGACTGGCTCAAAATGGCATACTGGTGTGATTGCACCAGTTCTACCTACCTGAAAAATTATATCTTTAACTTTAGTGTAAGCATCACATGGAGGGAATTTAAAAGCCACAGCCCAACGAGGACTTTTACTACGTTCTCCTAATCTCTCCTGAAGGAAAATCTCATTAACTTTTATAACTAAACCATCAACCTCAAAAGGAAGCTTGTTTCTATTCTCCAGAGCTGAATTATATATACTCAAAATTTGCTCTGGGGTAGTACATATCTCAAACAAAGGACTTACAAGAAATCCCTCATTCCTTAATGTCTCAATCACCTCAGCATGAGTTTGAAATTTAAATTCATCTCCAAAAGCTTGATAAGCATAAAACTTAAGGTTTCTCCCAGCTGTAATTTTTGTATCTAAGACCCTCAACGATCCTGAAGCTGCATTACGAGGACTCCGAAAAGGTTCTAGACCCTCCTCAATTCTTTTATCATTAAGTTTCTTGAAATCTTCAATAAACATCACTACTTCACCTCTGACCTCAAAGCGCTTTGATGAAACATTTTTAAGAGAAAGAGGTATTGATTTTATGGTTCGAAGATTCTCTGTTACATTTTCACCAACAAAACCATCACCTCTTGTTGAACCTAGTTCAAAGTAGCCATTTTTATATATTAGGGAACATGCTATTCCATCAAATTTATACTCTACCGAGAATGATGGTTTATGATACTCAATATTTCTATGAACGTAATTAAAAAAATCTACTAACTCTTCAAAATTAAAAGCGTTTTCTAATGACAGCATTGGAATTTCATGTCGAACCTCAGAGAAACCCTCTTGGACTTTACCAGATACACGCCGAGTAGGAGAATCTGCAGGAATTAAATCAGGGAACTCTCTCTCAAGCTCTTTTAATCTTTGCAGTAAACGGTCATATTCTGCATCTGATACAGATGGTTTGTTAAGCACATAGTACTCATAGTCATATTGATTTAAAAGCTTAACTAATCTGTAAATCTCTTCTTTGGCCTGTTTCGCTTGCATGGCTAATCTTGGCTTTTATGGTATCTATAAGATTCATAATCCCAAATCTTCTGTTGGTCGTCAAAATTTTAAATAAATTCACAGAATCCAAAAACGAGGCAAAATCGTACTTTAAAATATCATCCTTGGAAAAATTCACAAGCAACTTTTCCAGTAGTCTGATTAAGCCATTCAAAGTTGGAGTATCTGAGAACCCACTAAAAAAAGGTGGGTCCTCAATTGACCAAATGTAAACCTTGCTCATACATCCTTTAACTAAATTTTCAGGTTTAAGAAATTCAACACTTGGACGGGGTTTCTCTTTACTTAGATCAATAAGGTACTCTAACAGCTCAGAATCAGAGAGATCAGCTAACTGCTCTCCAAAATTAAAGATGGTTGTATGTATAGCTTTTTTATCATTCACAATTCGATCAAGGTTATCAATCAAATAATCTATTTCTTCAATTGTATTATAACCAGCCATTGAAATCCTCAGAGACTGCTGAATACCTAAAGCTTTGTGCAAAGGGAGTGTACAGTGATGTCCCAATCTTAAACAAATACCTGCTTCAGAAAGTTTAAAATTGAGAGCTGTAATATCTATAGCGTCAGAATGAATTGTAAAAATCGGAGCATCAGGTTCTCGATTTATAAATTTTAATCTAGAATCAAATAAAGTAAGTCTATTGCAAAAGTAATCTCTCAACTTTTTCTCCTGAGTTTGCCAACCAGTTAAGTTATTCTGCAACCAAGTGATGGCTCTTGATAAGGCAAAAACCTCAGCTATTGGCGGGGTGCCAGCCTCGAACTTGTATGGAGGTTCAGCTAATTCAAACCCATCAATTGAAACATCAACAACTGTGCCTCCTCCAACATAAATTGGGTCTAGATCATTCATCAAACCCCGTCTAAACCATAGAATCCCAACACCAAACGGACCGAATACTTTATGCCCAGAGAAAGCGTAAAAATCAACATAGCTTAGATTAGGCCTCAAATGCGGAATAGCTTGAGCTCCATCGACCAAAAAAAAGCCATTATATTTTCGTACTAGTTCACCAATTTCAGAGATAGCTAATTCAATCCCGGTTGTATTTGAGATATGACTCAGTGCCACTAATTTTGGTTTTAATTTCTCTATAGAACTTAATACTGAGTTTAAAAACTCTTTCTTGTTTAAATTAACCCTAATTACTTCCAACTTAATCCTCTTTCGTTTTGCAACTGTAATCCAAGGTAAAAAATTTGAATG
>CALHSA010000020.1 GCA_938038205.1 uncultured bacterium
TAACCAACTCAAAACTTTCTATATTACATCATATCCATTCCAGCTCCTGGAGCATGAGAGTGTGGTTCTTCTTTCTTAGGCTCTTCAGCTATCATGCAGGCAGTTGTTAAAGCAACGCCTGCAACTGATGCTGCTTTTTCAAGAGCTGTTATAACAACCTTGGCAGGATCGATCACTCCTGCTTTGACAAGATCTTCATACTGGTCCGTTGCAGCGTTATAACCATAGTTTCCTTTTCCTTTTCTTACCTCATTTACAACAACCCAACCAGGTTGACCAGCATTTTCAGCTATCTGATAGCAAGGATACTGACAAGCTTTCTTAATAATGTCAACACCGGCTTGCTCTGATGGATTATCACTCTTAAGTTTTGATAAAGCTTCAGAGGCCCTTATCAATGCAACACCTCCACCAGGAACTATTCCACTTTCAGCAGCAGCTTTGGTTGCATGAAGAGCGTCTTCAACTCTAGCTTTCTTTTCTTTCATTTCAACTTCAGTAGCAGCGCCAACATGAATGACTGCTACTCCACCGACCAGTTTAGCTAATCGCTCTTGAAGCTTTTCCCTGTCATAGTCTGAGGTGGTTTGCTGAATCTGAGCTTTAATTTGTTCAACTCTTGCTTTGATGTCTTCTTTCTTACCTGCTCCATCAATAATTGTAGTTTCTTCTTTACCAACTACGACTTTCTTTGCTCTTCCTAAGTCAGAGATATTAACATTTTCTAATTTGATACCTAGATCCTCTGTTATGCACTTACCTCCCGTTAAAATTGCAATGTCTTCTAACATAGCTTTTCTTCTATCTCCAAACCCTGGAGCTTTTACTGCACAAACATGAAGTGTTCCTCTTAGTTTGTTGACCACCAAAGTTGCTAGTGCTTCACCTTCAACATCTTCAGCAATTATTAATAGTGGCTTACCACTTTTCGCAACTTGCTCAAGTATTGGTAATAGTTCTCTCATGTTAGATATTTTCTTTTCGTGTATTAAAATGTACGGATTATCAAGTTCTGCCTCCATTCTTTCTGGATTTGTTATAAAGTATGGGCTTAGATAACCCCTATCAAACTGCATACCTTCTACCACTTCAAGAGTAGTTTCCAACCCTTTAGCCTCTTCAACAGTAATTACTCCTTCTTTACCAACCTTTTCCATAGCTTCAGCAAGTATCTCACCAATCTCTGAGTCATTATTCGCTGAAATTGTCCCAACTTGAGCGATCTCTTTTTTGTTTTTGGTCGGAACCGCCATCTTTTTGATTTCATCAACAACAACTTTGACCGCCGAATCGATTCCCCTCTTAACACTCATTGGGTCATGACCAGCTGCAATTAATTTTAGCCCTTCGGAGTAAATCGCATGAGCTAAAACAGTGGCGGTTGTTGTACCATCCCCAGCTTCGTCAGAGGTTTTTGACGCAACCTCTTTGACAAGCTGAGCTCCCATGTTCTCAAATTTATCTTTCAATTCAATCTCTTTTGCGACTGTTACACCGTCCTTTGAGACCACCGGGCTCCCAAATTGTTTTTCAATAACAACGTTTCTGCCCCTGGGTCCCATTGTTACCCTCACTGCATCAGCCAGTGTGGTAACACCATTTAAAATTAACTCACTTGCTTCAAATCCAAACTTTAATCTCTTAGCCATATTTTCCTCCTTTTGAAAATCAGTTTAGTTTTCAACTACTCCTAATACATCATCCTCTCTCATAATAAGATACTCTTGGCCATCTAACTTTATTTCTGTGCCTGCGTACTTGCTAAATAGGATCCTGTCGCCTTCCTTCACTTCTAGTGGACAAACCGAACCATCATCTTTGATTCTTCCCTTACCCACAGCTAAAATCCTGCCAAGCTGAGGCTTTTCCTTGGCAGTGTCGGGTATATACAAACCACCCGGTGTTTTTTCTTCTGATTCTAACCTTTCAACAACAATCCTATCATGTAATGGTCTGATCTTTGGCTTCTTCATAACTTCCTCCTTTACGTCTAATATCTATGATAACGACCTTGGAAAAATTCAAGTTTTTTTGAATGAGCGCCTCTCATAAACTAGAATACTAGTTAAATGGCCATTAATTCTGCGGCATCATCTAGCTTGATTGAATTTAGTTTTGAAATACCTTTTTTGGAAAAGATTAATACTTTTTATGTTGCAAAATTTAATCTGGAAAAATTTAAATCAAGTATCCGCAATTTTAGTGAAGATACGCACAATAGCTACAAAAATATGATTTTTGATTTTGGGGAGTTAACAAAAATCATTACTTTTTGCTCATTAATGAAAGTTTGTTTGGAGAAGAGGTTTAAGTTAAACACTCTGATTGGGGAGTTATTTCCCCATTTCAGTTGTGGGTATAAAGAAAATTTGAGAGTCGTAGATATGTTGAATGGTAACGGCTATTTTGGTCGTTTCTCACCAGCTCAGTTTTTAGAAAGTTTAAATCTTAAATCAAGACCCGGGTTAATTGGATCCAGGTATGCTAAGAAGGTAGTTTTTAACCAGCTTTGTAGAATTCCGCTACAAAATGAAAAAGGATCATCAGACAATATGAATTTTTTAGTGGTTGATCAAATAATTGAGTTATTATCGTTCGTTTCTTTAGAGAGATATTTTCAAAGTTTCTTATATGAGCACCTTGGTGAATCTAGTCAGTTTATTGGATTTTTAAATATTCCTAGATTTAGCAGAGTGGCTTCAAATAAAATTGATCCTGCTTTAAAAAACAAGATTCTTGAAAAAAAATTTATTCAATCAGCGAAAGATTGCGCGGTTTTAGGTGGCTTAGTTGGTTTCTATGGAGCTATAGGGGTCGCAGATTCAATTGTTAAATTTTTAATGTGGTTTTTGCGAAGCTTACAAACCCCGGAGAACCCATTTTATGAAATCTTTAACAAAGCGAAAGCGTATTTAGGATCTGACTGGTTGTTCTTTGATACTTATCTCGATATGCCGTACCTTGCTGATCATAATGGCAATGCGGTTATTTTCGATATGTCAAAGGGGAATGGAATCGTTTCTTTATGTGATTTAAGAGTTGGGTTATCAAAGGAAGAATTAAAGTGGATAAGGGAGCTCTGCTTTGAAATTTTAGTAGCCGGACCTAATCTCTAAGCTATCTATGCTCCAGGAATTTGAGTTAGAGATTATAAAAAAAAAGTTAGAGAAACTACACGAAATTGAGTTTAATCTAGCAAACTCAAGCTACTCGAACCCAGAGCAGATTTTATCTCTTCAAAAGGAATACAGTGAGCTTAAGGAGCTCAATGAACTATACACTAGATATCTGAAACTGACTGAAGATCTTGCAGAGGCTCATCGATTAGAGGAAGAGAATGAGTTTGAAGATTGGATAGAGGATGAAATAAAAAGAATCAAGGCTGATTTAAATGAAGTCACCTCTAAGATTAAAGATATAATCACCCCGGAGCATCCCGACGATTTTAAAGATGTTTTTCTCGAAATTCGTGCAGGAGCTGGGGGAGATGAGGCAAGTATATTTGCAGGTGACCTTTTGAGAATGTATCAGAAGTTTTGTGAAAAGAAAGGATGGAAATTTGAGATTCTTGATTTTAACCCTAATCCGGTTGGGGGGTTCAAGGAAGTAATTGCTTTTATAAAAGGAGAAAAAGTTTACAAACATCTTAAGTTTGAAAGCGGAGTGCATAGAGTTCAGCGTGTGCCTAAAACTGAAGCTAGCGGAAGAATTCACACCTCAACGGCAACAGTGGCAGTTTTGCCAGAAGTTGAGGAAAAAGAGATTGATATTGATCCAAAGGATTTGAAAATAGAGACTTTTAGGGCATCGGGAGCAGGTGGGCAATACGTTAATACAACTGATTCTGCAGTTCGGATAACACATCTACCAACTGGTATCGTTGTATCTATTCAAGATGAAAGAAGTCAGCATAAGAACAAAGAGAAGGCTTTGAGGGTTCTGAGGGCACGAATAAATGAGGTTAAACGTCAAGAGGTTGAAGAGATGCTTAAACAAGAGCGTAAATCACAGGTTGGGTCTGGAGACAGGTCTGAGAAAATTCGAACTTATAATTTTATGCAGAGTAGGGTTACGGACCATCGAGTTGGAGAATCTTGGCATAATCTGGATCAGATACTAGATGGGAATCTCGATGAGATTATTGCATCTGTCTCACAAGCTCTCTCAACTAGAGTTGAAGCAAACTAAGATCGTGAGTTTAATGAACATAAAACTATGATTAGTTGTTTGATCTTGGCAAAAGTAATACAATACCAGTTTCTATGAAACATCTCAAAAAGAGGGAGATTCAGGAATTGAGGGCCATACTAGAATCAGAAAGGGAAAAGGTAATAAATCATGTTAAAAAACTTAGTGAGGCGCAAGAGTTGATGGACACAAATCTTAACGCGGGAGACACAGCTGACTTAGCTAACATTGAAGTTAATCAGAACAGCTTAAGCAAGATTGGCTCTCGTGAATTAAAGTTAATAAAAAAAATTGATGATTCACTAAGAAAAATGGATGAGGGTAGTTATGGCATTTGTGAGGAATGTGGAGAGCCAATTCCTTATAAGAGGCTTCTTGTTAGACCGGTAGCCACGCTCTGTATAGAGTGTCAAACTCAGAAAGAGCTGAGAGAGAAAAGGTACAGCACCGGAGTTGTTGAGGAAGAAGAAGCATTTGAGTCTGGGGAAGAATCAGGATTCACCTCAGTTATTGAAGAAGATTAATTAACCTAATTGATTCTAGAGGCTGTATTCATATTAATTGCGGTATCACTCTGGTTTTTTGAGTTTGTTCCAGCACACATTGTTGGTTTAGGAATTTTTATTTTTGCCCCAGTATTCGGCCTCTTAAGTTGGGGTGAAACTCAAAACCTAATATCAAATACTATCCTTTTGCTTTTTTTGGGGATTTTTGTTTATGCAAACGCACTAAGTAGAAACAAGGTGCTCCATGTCATTCTACCTTGGTTTTTAAAAGGTGCAAGTCTTACAAGTGAAAGAGTCATTCTTACTTTAAGTTTGTTCTGTTTTTTTGTAAGTAGTTTTATATCAAACACAGCAGTTGTTGGATTTATATTACCTTTTGCCTCTGAGTTATGTAAGGTAAGTGGGTCTGAAAATTTTAATAAAAGACTTTTGTTTACTCTAAGTTTTTTCTCTACTTTGGGAGGCTTGTTAACCCCTTTTGGTACGCCACCAAATGGTATTACGATATCGAACTTAGAAAAAGCGGGTTTTCACATAGGTTTTATCGAATGGAGTAGTATGCTTTTACCTTTCTCCTTTTTTGTGGCTTCAGTTGTATATTTTTTCCTCTGGTTTAAATTTCCATGTCGTGTGGATTTATCTGATAAATTTAAAACGCACGTTCATGGAAGCTTAAACAGGGACCAAAAAGTGTTAATCCTCTTGCTTTTTACTTGTGTGCTAATTTGGATTATAAATGATTTTTTTGAAGTTGGAGTTCCAATCTGGGTGCCCATTTGGCTTACATGTTTGGTAGGTTTCGTTTATAAAGCTGAAGGAGATAGGTTAGTATCTGTTGAGGATATTAGAGGTATTCCATGGGAGGTTATTTTGATTTTCTTAGGAGGAATTTGTCTTGGTGAGGTTATTTTAAAATCGAACTTACTTAATTTTTTGATAGAGTCAGAGTACTTAAATTATGTTCCAACTTGGTTAATTGTATCGCTAACTGTGCTACTCTCTGGATTCGCTTCCAACACGGCATCTGCAAGTTTATTAACTCCTATATTTTCAATGGTTAGCCCAGAAAAAACATTTCTTGTAGGTATTTCATCGAGTTTTGGTTTTATACTGCCTATATCAACTCCTACAAATGCGTTGATTTACTCCACTGGGCATATACCACTGCGAGATATGATAAGAACTGGTTTAACAGTTGATATCACAGGTATAATAACACTACTTGCTTTTAAGCCTATACTTTTCTACCTTTTAAATCTTACTCAATAGCCACATACCAAGCTGCTTGATGATTTGTAGGAGCTGAATTCGTAGAGGTATGTTTTACCGCTAAAAGCCTGCCCGATATGGCGGTTGAACCTTGTACCTCCACAGAACATTCAGATTTTTCGGCACTAATAATACAGCTAATCTCACTATTATTTATTGTTATAGGGGATCCTGAATAAGCATCTATAATTGTAAACCTCCGAATGGTGTTACTCGGAACTTGGTGAGAGACCCAAACTGAGAAATATATTCTCCTAAAGCTTCGGTTTAAAAATGAACTAGCTTGAATTCGATTTCCGTATGTATCAGCAGAAAGCCCCGAGAAACCGGCTCCGTTAATTGCATAGACTCCATTATTAATTAGATCTTTTGTAGAGCCGAAAAATTCCGTAAAGGGGAGATCTTGCAAATTTAAGTTCAGTTTGGTTTTTGTAACCGATCTATTTGCTAATTTTTCAGATGTAACAGCTTCCTGAGCAAGCTTAGCTGTGGTTACGGCCAGGTTGGCAAGAGAGCTAGATCCAATGGCTCCATCTTGAATTTTGTCAGCAGTGATGCTACGGTTAGCAATCTGATTAGTACCAACAGCTCCAGCTGCGATATGAGCACTTCCAACTGCACCAGCAGCTATTTTTTCGGATGTTACGGCCCCAGAAGCCAATTTGGGACTTGTAACAGCTCCGTTTCTAATATGCTCAGTACCAACCGAATCGTTTGTTAAGCCGCTATTCCGAATAGCATTCCTTACATCATCGGCCAGTTTTGCCATGGTTATTTGATCATCCTTAATTTTATTTGATGTTACTGAATCATCCTTTAAGTGAACTGTATCCACCGAGTCGTCAGCCAATTTTTCATCTGTCACTGATTTATCTGCTAGAATTCGAGATATAATGTATCCATCTGCAAGTTGAGGTGCATCAATCCTTCTTAAAACATCTGGATGTAATTTTGATAAAGTTACTGATTCAGGTGCCAAATGTCGATTCTGAACTGAGTTATCAGCCAATTCATTTCGATTCATAATTATAGATTGAAGTTCTGCATTTAGATCTCTAAACTCAATACTACCATCTTTGATAACCCTACTATCAACAGTTTCAGTTCCCAAATGCTCATTTCTGACTGCAAAATCATTTATTTCAGCGCTGCTGATCCCCCCTTGTCTCATAATTGCACCAAAAATTCCCGAGTTAACAAGCACTCTAATTTTTTTTGCCCCTTGCACTGGTTGAGTGCTAAGCACCTTGGTTCTTGGATGCTCATATAAAGTTCTTGTTTGAGCATTTAAATTATACAAACCTAAAATTAAACAACTTATTAAAACTCTCCTTCTCATGTTTTATACTTCTTATTCAGGAATAAATAGAGATTGATTCACTTTTTTTAATCAAATTTTAAAGACTTAAAAAATTCCAAAGTTGACGGATCATCAATAGTCTGGGGATCGGGTGTAATGCCCTCGTTTATGATCTTACTAACTAATAATTCAAGTGGTTTGTTATTTTTAGTTTTAGGAATCCCTGGGGCTTGGATTATGTATTTTGGAACATGGAACCTAGATAATTTTTTCTTAATTTGATTAATAATTTGGCTTTTTAAGATCTCAAAATCAGATACGTCGGCAACTATAAACAAAACTAACTCATCATTCCCATCCTTTTTTTTGGCAACCACTAAAGCTTCTTTAACTTCCGGTAACTCCTCAACAACTCGGTAAATTTCTCCAGTCCCTATTCTGACTCCTCCAGGTTTTAAGGTTGAGTCACTTCTACCCAGAATTTTCATGAAGCCATCTGAGTACAAAATTGCGTAATCTCCATGCCTCCAAATATTTGGGAATACTGAAAAATAAGTATTCTTAAATCTTTCGTATGTAGGGTCATTCAATAAACCAAGGGGTTTAGAGATCATTGGCTTAAAACATACAAGCTCACCCTCTCTGTCAAATATTTCTTTTCCATCGTCATCCAAAACTCTTACATCAAAAGATAGGCTTCTCATTTGAAGACAACCGCTCTTTATAGGCAATAGCGGACAACCTAAGACAAAACAGCCTAAAATATCAGTGCCACCACTAATCGAGTACAGTAGTACATCATTTTTTACGTGCTCATAGATGAACTCAAAATTATGTTCATACAACGGACTTCCCGTAGAAAAAATCACTTTTAAACTATCAGGTGCCTTGTATTTAGGGTCCCAATTTTTTTGGGTTATGTTAATGTGCCTAGCTGATGTTCCAAAAAAATTAATTGAATGCTCTTGTACAATCTTCCACAGTGCAAGTTTTGACTCTCCGAGAGGATCTCCATCGTATAAATAAATTGTAGCACCCTGCATAAGTCCGCCGATGAGCCAGTACCACATCATCCAGCTTGTAGTAGTGTAATAAAAAAAACGATCCCCCTTTGATAAATTTGAATGCAACCAAAGCTCCTTCTGATTCTCTAGAATAAATCCACCTAAAGTATGAATTAGTCCTTTCGGTTTACCTGTTGTACCTGAAGTAAATAAAACAGCCATTGGGTGATTAAAATCAAATGTTCTTGTAATATCATAAGATCCACTAAATCTCATTGAGTTAATGTTCTCCTCAAAATTATCTCCAAGAACCTTCATTTTAATCCGATTTTCAATTAAAAAATCTTCAGAGATCAAAGATTCGAGGTTGAAATTTTGATAAGAGTGAGATGAAACTGCTACTATCAGGTCCGGTTGAAATGTAACAATCCTTGATCTTATAACCTCAATTCCGCTTTCTGGACCAACAATGCAAAATTGAATTCCAATTGCCTGGGAGGCTAGAAAAAGAAGAACCGCCTCAACTCTATTTGGTAAAATGCAAAAAATTTTTTTTACCCCTTGATTTTCGAGCCAACCAGCAATTTCTTTTACCAACTCCGGAAGCTCGTTATATTTTATCTCGATTCCGTTGGTTAGATCATAAATTGCTGGTAAATTAAGTTCAAAAGGTATGTTTTTTAATATGCTAATTTTTGAGTCAGGAAAAAATCTTGCCAAATGAAAAGTATCAAAGTCGGATACAAAGGTCTTTCCTAAATCAATTTTAATACCCTTGAAGCTTATAAAACTCTTCCAGAATTTTTCTGGGTTTGAAATACTCTCTTTGTAGAGTTCCTCCACTGATTTGCTTCCGAATTCAGATAAAAAAGAGTAGAAATTTGTTTTTATTTTTTCTTGTTCTGGTAGTTCATAAAGAATCATACTTTCTATTGTATTCCTTTCTTTGATCGTCTTTTAATATACTTAACATACTTAATGTATAGGTTATTTATTTTCCTGTTAAGTTTCTCTTTCTGTCAGGTTAAAAATTTTGATTTTGAATTCTCTACACCCCTGGAAAAGCTTGATAGGTACGAAGGATACCCTGTGGTTGGGAAGTTCAAAGGAGTATTTAATGACGGAAAGGCTGCTCCCTGGGATTTTCATTTAATAGATTATTTTCGTATTTTTGGAGCAGTTGAGCGAGCAAGGGGTTATAAGCCATCGCAACCAATTAAATTCTCTCATGTTGTTCATGTTCAGAAACTTAGGATGGAGTGTTCTTACTGTCATTACACTGTTGACAAATCTCCTTTCGCGGCCTTGCCCTCTGTGGAATCTTGTATGAACTGTCACAATCAAGTTCAGGCCTCCGAGAAACCTGAATGGGATGAGGAAATCAAGAAGTTAATAAAATTTTATGAATCGGGAGAGCAAATTCCTTGGGTTAAAGTCCATGTTCAGCCTGCATATGTAAAGTTTAATCATGAAGCTCACACGCGTGGAGGAGTAGGGTGTCACGAGTGTCACGGTCAGGTAGCAGAGATGCCTGTTGTTGAGAGAGCATCTAGTATGAAAATGGGTTGGTGTATTGAGTGTCATCGACAAAGAGGAGCGAGTATTGATTGCTATGTTTGTCATTACTGATTTTTTAAGTTTTAACGGAGAAAATTATGATTGTTCATATTAAGAAAAAGGACAAAGAAAACAAGAATTTTGAGGGTAAAATCAACCTTTCAAGACGAGATTTTACAAGTTTTTTAGGTGGCTTTCTCTTATCTGGATGTGCGGATAGTAGAAAAGAGATTATTTACTCTCACTTCAATGACCCTGAAAACAGTATTCCAGGTAATAGTGTTTATTATGCTTCAACTTGTAGTGAATGTAAAGCTGGTTGTGGGATTCTTGCTGAAGTAAGAGAGGGGCGAGTGATCAAGGTTGAAGGGAATCCTGATGATCCTTTCTCAAGAGGAGGAACGTGTGCACTTGGTCAATCTACCGTACAGGGCCTTTACGATCCGAATAGAATAAGAGAACCACTTGAAAGAATGGAGGTTCAAGATAATTTTGGGCGAACAATTGTTCAGTTTAAGCCAATAACTGCATCCGAAGCACTATCAAAAGTAGCAACTGCGATAAAAAATTCAAATAAAAGATATTTTATATGTGATGAGCTAGATTATTTGAATCAAACTGTCGTTGAAGCTTTTTGTTCCTCGCTAAATTTTAATCTTGCCCAGTATCAACCATTTAATCATTCTGATCTACAACAAGCAGCGTATGAGGTTTGGGGTATAGACTCTACTCCAAGTTATGACTTGTCAAACGTTAGAATAGTGGTTAGCTTTGGAGCAGAGTTTTTAGAATATTGGTTAGATCCGGTTAAATTTACAAAGGAGTGGGCGTACTTAAGGAAGAATGGATTAGTTTACCATTATCAATTTGAACCTCGGTGTACGTTAACTGGCTCAAAAGCGGATAACTGGATACCTTTAAAACCTGGTACTGAAGCGTTTGTAGCTTTAGCTCTTCTTAAAATCATACTAAAACTTAAAAAAAACAATGTAGAGCTTCCACTGAAATTGATCAATCAGATTTCAAAATATGATGAAGATGAGTTAATCTCAATTTCAGGAGTAAAAAAAGATATTGTTTATGGCCTAGCTTCTAGTTTACTAGTTAACACGCCCGCATTAGTTTTAGGTGGTGGTGTTCAAGCTAAAGGAGTTAACAAAATTCAGCTTGAGAAAATCTGTTTATTAATAAACCATTGTTTAGGAAGTGTTGGACAGAACATAACTGCTGACGGAATTAAATTCAGATCAAATTTTGGTAAGGTACGAGCATTTTTAGATGAGATACAACAAAAATCTGATGGTAAAGCCATTATACTCCTTAAAGGGCAGTTTGCCTCTTGGGTTCCAAACTCCTTCGCTTTAACAGAATTTAGAAATATGGTGAAACCAGGACTGATTGTTGCTTTTTCGGATATATTAGATGACACTGCTAAACTGGCAGATATTATTCTACCGTTAAATCACCCCTTAGAGAGTTTTTCTTTGAATTTCAAAGGTGGCAAAATGTTTCTTTCTCAACCTGTTATGATTCCGCTATACAAGACAAAGCCATTAGGGGAGTATTTAACTATTCTAGGCAAAGCTCTTGAGGCTAAATCTGCCATGTTTAAAGTTAACAATTTTGAAGAAATATTTACCAATGAATTCACAAAATTCTCATCTGTAGAGATAAAAAAAGCGCTTGAGAAGGGAGTAGTAGATGTAGTGAATACAAAAAAAACATCTTTGACGCTCAGAAATGATATCAGTATTAATCTTAACTTTGATGAATACGTGAAACACGGTCAAAAACATAAAAAAGGTGATAAGGAGGTAAAATTAATACCAGTTGGATCAGTAAAAGCCTGGGATGGAAGAGCTCATAATAGAGGATGGTTACTAGAACTACATGATCCAATCTCCTTAGTTTGTTGGGAAAGTTGGGTAGAGATAAGTCCTAAAACCTCGAAAAAATTAGGTTTAAAGAACAGGGATATTGTGGCTATTCTGACAAATGCTGGAGGAATTGAATGTCAGGTTGTTGTCAATAAAATGATGATGGATGATACACTTGCTGTACCTTTAGGAATAATTTCAGATTCCTCAGCTTCCTTATCTAAGTTGGTTAAAAAAAGTAACTCCTTTAAAATTTTCAAGGATCCAGAGACTTATGAAGTAGTTAATTTAAAAATTACAAAAATTCCAACAAACAAAAGGGGCTATCAATCTCAAGTTACCAAATCAGAGGAGGGTAGAGAATTAATCAGAGTAAAACAAATGTACCCTAATTTTAGTACGGTGGATCATGATCATCATTCTGAGCATCATGCTCCCAAAGATTTATATAATCAGCGAGAGCACCCCATATTTAAATGGGGAATGGTAGTAGACCTTGCTGCGTGCACTGGATGTTCAGCATGTGTTGTTGCTTGTTATGCGGAGAACAATATTCCTGTAGTTGGCCCCAGAATTTCTGCTCAGGGGAGGAGAATGTCATGGATTAGTATTCATCAGTATGAAAAGCATGTTGGCGAAAACAAGGTAAGGAGAGTTTGGTTACCTTTAATGTGTCAACAGTGTAACAATGCTCCATGTGAGCCGGTTTGCCCCGTTTATGCTACTTATCACAATGAGGAGGGCTTAAATGCAATGATATACAATCGTTGTGTTGGCACACGCTATTGTGCAAACAACTGTGTTTACAAAGTGAGGAGATTCAATTGGTTTGAGTATGAATTTCCGGAATCTCTAAAGCTTCAATTAAACCCTGATGTTACTAAAAGAGGTGTTGGAGTAATGGAAAAATGTACTTTTTGTATTCAGCGGATTAATGAAGTGAAATCAAGGGCAAAGAAAGAAGGAAGACTTCCTAAAGATGGAGAGATTAAGACTGCATGCCAACAAGCTTGCCCGGCAGATGCAATTTACTTTGGGAATTTGAATGATTCAACGAGTCTGGTGTCCAAGGTTTCAAACTCAGATCGTGGATGGAAAATTTTAGATGAATATGTTAACACTAAACCGAGTGTTACTTACTTAGCAGATATGTTTTTTAAGGTTTAGCTATGGCAAGCACTGATTCAAAATTAACTTACGCTTTAGTTGATAAGCTTGTTTTAGATACTCTGAAGCCACCAACGCAAGGATGGTACGTTCTGTTTAGCATAATCCTACTTTTGTTGGGATTGGGTGTGTTTTGTTGGACGTATCAAATTTTAAATGGTATTGGAATGTCAGGAAAATCAAATCCAGTTAATTGGGGAGTTTACATAACTACTTTCGTTTTCTGGGTTGGAATAGCGCACTCCGGAACTTTAATATCAGCTGTTCTTTATTTGTTTAGGGCCAAATTTAGGATGCCAATTTACAGAATCGCGGAGGCTATGACTGTGTTTGCAGTTCTTACCGCTGGTTTATTTCCAATAATCCATCTAGGGCGACCTTGGACCTTTTACTGGTTACTTCCATATCCAAATCAAATGCAGTTATGGCCCAATTTTCGTAGTCCGTTACTTTGGGATGTTTTTGCGGTATCAACTTATTTGACAATTTCTAGTGTTTTCTTCTTTGTTGGTTTAATTCCGGATATTGCTGCAGCAAGAGACAAAGCCCAAAGTAAGTTTAGAAAAATTCTTTACTCAGTGGCTTCTCTTGGTTGGAGAGGTGATGCTGAGAAATGGAAACATTACTCATCTGCCTATCTACTTTTTGCAGCTTTTGCAACTCCATTGGTTGTTTCGGTGCACAGTGTAGTTTCTTGGGATTTTGCTGTGAGCGTAATTCCAGGTTGGCATGCTACAATCTTCCCGCCTTACTTTGTAGCTGGAGCTATATTCTCAGGAGTTGCTATGGTATTAACCTTGATAATTCCGCTACGCGCAGTTTACAGGTTACATCCTCTCGTTAAGAATGAGCATTTTGATGCAATGTCTAAGTTGATAATAGTAACCAGCTGTATTGTTGGTTATGCTTACATTACTGAGTTTTACATTGCTTGGTGGAGCAATAATAAATTTGAAAGATATCAGTTCTGGTTTAGGCCATTTGGGGAGCTTGCTGTAAATTTCTGGATAATGTTCGTGTGTAATGTTATTTTACCGCAATTTTTATGGATTAAGAGTTTAAGAACCAATATTCCTTTTTTATTTATCTTAAGCATTTTGATTAATGTTGGTATGTGGTTTGAAAGATATAACATTATCCTTCAAAGTCTTTACAGGGACTATCTTCCATCAGCGTGGGGACATTATAATTTCTCATGGTTAGAGTTAGGTATACTTGCTGGGAGTTTTGGTTGGTTTGGAATGTGGATGTTACTCTTTATTAAATTTTTCCCAAGTTTCGCTATAACAGAAATTAAAGAGATTTTACCTGCACCAACTAGATCAGGAGGTAACAGTGAGCACCATTAGAAGTTTTGATAATAGGTTAGTTATTGCTTCTTTTTCTTATGTCGATGATTTGCTAAAGGCGATAGATTTCCTAAAAAGTAAGGGTATTGATTTTAAAGTTTACACCCCCTGCCCAGTTCCTGAGATTCAGGAGTCAGTAGAAAATGGGTGGAGTGGAGTTAGAGTTTTTACTTTTTTAGGGGCAGTTCTTGGTTTAGTTGCAGGCTTTGCGCTGGCCATTCTTACATCTTTAGATTGGCCTCTTAGAACTAGTGCAAAAGAAATCGTTTCAATTCCAGGGTTTGTTGTTGTTGGTTATGAACTCACGATTTTACTTGGTGGTTTAGCTACACTTTTTGGACTTTTTGTTTTAGCTAAAGTTCCAGTAATATTTAGGCCAGTTGGTTACAGGGAGGAATTCTCATCTGATAGATTCGGCTTGGTGTTTAAATGTTTAGATGAGGAGGTTAAGTTTTTTCTTGGGAGATTAAGAGATTGCAATGCTGAAGATATTGAAGTTAGGGATAGTTTTTAATTTTATCATTCTACACGCCATGCCTTTTAATCAGGATATGGTGTATTTGCAGCCTAAGACTGGAGAGGTTATCAGGGATGAACCAAAGGGATCCGTACCAAGAGGAGCCTCGACAAGAATGTTTCTTCCCCCAGAGATCGCTATGACACAGTCTAATCCTTTCCCTATTACAGAGAGGTCAGTTTTATTGGGTAAAAGACTGTACTTAGCTAATTGTTCTCAGTGCCATGGAGTGTATTTAGATGGGCAGTATAGGCCTGGGGCTGCACAGAGTTTTATTCTTGGCCTAGATTTATCAACACCTCAGATGGCGTTAAATAATGATGGTCATTTTTACAGTGCAATATT
The DNA here is from genome assembly GCA_938038205.1 of uncultured bacterium. Lineage (GTDB taxonomy): Bacteria > Bdellovibrionota_C > UBA2361 > JANWWW01 > JANWWW01 > CALHSA01. Next base: position 15,080 of record CALHSA010000020.1, read on the forward strand.
ATATGGTTTCCCTCAGGTTGGGGATGTCAAGATTATGGGACCGTATCGGTATAAGTTCACTGATTTTGAAGCTTGGGCAATTGTTCACTTCATAAGGGATATGCAAGATAAGAGGAGGTTAAATAACTAATGCACGTACATTTTAAAAACATACCTATAGAGGAGCTCAGACGGTACGGAAAAGCAATTTTCTACAAAAATCAAGTTTTAATTTTAACGTTGATTTTTATTCTGTCTGGAGGCTCTCTCATTTTATCAGGAATATACGGTGATCAAAAATTAACTTGGAGTGTTTTATGGACAATAACTGTTTATTTACTGGGTGTTGGTATGGCTGGTCCTGCTTTCTCTGCAATATTACTAATAGTAAAAGCTAGATGGAGTGCTGTTGGAGTTAGAATATTTGATTCATTTGTACTTGCTGGGTGGATTGGGTATTCTCTGTTTTGGATTAGTTGGTTTGGCAAAGAGCTCCTTTTCCCTTGGGGTGATGGGTCGGGTTTACCAGGTAAAGAGCTTTACATGCAGCCTGGTTTTGCTTACCTTCGTATTGGTTTAATATTGGGAGGGTATTTGATTTATGCTACCTGGTTTGTTTTAAGAAACATCAAGCTTGATTTGGGCTATATTCTTAGTTTTGATGATTTCCACACAGATTATCGTGATTGGGAGTATATATCAGCTAAAGTTAAAGACTACACTTCTTATAACTCGAGAGAATACTCTAAACTTTCATATCATGCTCCTATAATTGTTATCCTTTACGCTGTTACAATGTCTTTGTTTAGCTTCGAATTCGTTATGAGTATGGACAAATATTGGTATTCAAATCTTTTTGGGGGGCATTTTTTCGTTACCTCTATCTACATGGTGCTTTGTTTCTCTGTTATTATTGCTGTTAATCTAAAAATTAATATCAAGCCGCTAAGTGAACTTTTTGATCAACAATTTTTTTGGGATTTAGGAAAGCTTGTATTTGGTTTCTCGATGCTATGGGCTTATTTTGCATTCTCTCAGTTTCTGGTTCAATGGTATGGTAATCTTCCTGAGGAAACTCATTGGTTATCCTTAAGAACCAGGGAATTTCCATGGAAATCGGTTATGTGGTTTGTTTTTGGTGGTTGTTTTGTTTTTCCTTTTCTAACATTATTAAGTCAGGATGTTAAAAAAAATTTTCAAACCTTATTAATTCCATCCTCTATTGCAATCATCTCTCTGTACATGGAGAGATTTTGGATCATTGCTCCTAGTATGTTTGGTAATTATTTTCCAGGCGCCCTGGATGAGATTTTTATTATTATTGGAGGGCTAGGTTTTATAGTTTCAACCGTATGGCTTTTAGTTTTAGCAGTTTTCTCGCACTATCCCTTTTTTAATTTTTCAAGATATCTATTTCTGGAGAAATTAAAATCACAAAGTTAGATTTAAAAAAGTATTTGCCAAGCTTTAAAAATTTATATTTTATTTGCTAAAATTTAAAGCCTAAATGGAAAAAAGAAGGACAGTATACCTTAGCAGTTTTGTAATGCCCAAAAAAGTCCTGGTAGATACTCTTGAACCATCTTATGGCAAATTTGTAATAGAACCGCTTGAGAGAGGTTTTGGAATCACGGTGGGTAATCTTTTTAGAAGGGTTTTGTTGTCAGGTATCCAAGGAACAGCAATAACCTCGGTTAGGATTAATAACGCATATCATGAATTCTCATCCATTCCTGGGGTTTTAGAAGATGTTGTTACTATTATTTTGAACCTAAAAGAGGTTGTCCTTGCTTTTGATGAAAAGGAGGAAGTTCATCTAAAAATAGATCAAAAAGGCCCATATATAGTCCGAGCGGGAGATATTAAGGGTGATCCCTGTGTAAAGGTTATTAATCCAGATAAGTACATATGCTCTTTGTCTGATGGTGTCGAATTCAAAGCTGATCTAACTGCTCGTGTAGGGAGGGGGTATGTACCTTCTGAGAGACTGAGGGTTGAAGGAGTACCTTTAGGTACGATTTTTTTAGATGCGATTTTCAGCCCTGTGCGCAAGGTAAATTTCAGCGTTGTTGATGCTCGTGTAGGACAGCGAACTGACTATGATAAGTTAGTACTAGAGGTTTGGACTGATGGTTCTGTAGACCCTAAAACTGCTTTATTTGAAGCTGTTGAATTAATTAGAAGACATCTTAATATTTTTGGTCAAGAGGAGGTTTTACAGGTTAGAGAGCAGACTGTAGAAAAAGAACAGCCTCAAACAGTTTTAAATGAAGTCCTTTTAAGAAGGATAGATGAATTAGAATTGAGTGTGAGGAGTTCAAACTGTTTGGAAGCTCTTGGAATTAAGTATTTAGGAGAGCTAGTTCAGCTTACGGAGGCTCAGCTTCTTAGAACTAAGAATTTTGGTAGGAAGAGTTTAAACGAGATCAAAGAAAGACTTCAGGAAATGGGACTTTCATTGGGAATGCAGCTTCAAAATTTCCCCAGTAGAAAAGAGTTAGACCAAATGTACAGGGCTATGCACTCTTGAAGGAGTAGTTATGCGGCATAGAAAAGCTGGTTTCAAGTTAAATCGTACTCGACCTCATAGAAAGGCTCTCTTGAGAAATCTAGCCACAAGTCTAATTTTGAATGGTCAGATTATTACTACGGTGGCTAAGGCGAAGTTTATTAGAGGGTTTATTGATAGACTTTTTGTTAAAGCCTTGGAAAACCAGGATTTGATTGCTAGGAGGTATTTAATCAAAAATCTCTTCTCTAAAGAAGCGGTTAATAAAGTTTTATTTGATTGGCTTAAACAGCCAGTATCAAAAAGAAGTGGTTTTTGTAAGATATATAAGTTAGGTTGGAGAAAAGGAGATTGTGCAGACATGGCCTTAGTTAGATTAGACGTTGGAAGTAAGATTTCAGAGAGCCAGGCCATGTAGAAAATGTATCATCAATAAAACTATAATGGACTCTAATGAGATTTGAAGGGAAAAAAGGGGTAATTTTAGGTGTTGCTAATGAGAAAAGCATCGCGTATGCGATAACTGAAAGACTAAAAAATGAGGGTGCGGAAATCTGCTTGACGTATCCAAACGAAGCTATACAAAAGCGGGTAATTCCGATAGCAGAGAGTTTTAACATAAACTTTGTTGAAAAGTGCGATGTTGCATATGAGGAAGAGATTGTACGATTTCGTGATCGAGTAAAGGAAGTGTTTGGTTCAGTTGATTTTATAGTCCACTCAATTGCTTATGCTGATAGAGAGGATTTATCAAGAAGATTTATAGAAACTAAAAAGACTGGATTTTTTACGGCGCTTGATATATCAGCCTATTCTCTCTTAGCCATTTGCCGGGAATTTGAGGATATACTATCTAACAGTGCCTCAGTAGTTACGTTAACTTACCTTGGTAGTGTGAGAGTAGTTCAAAATTATAATGTAATGGGAGTAGCTAAAGCAGCTTTAGAAGCAATTGTAAGATATTTGGCTTTTGATTTAGGCACGAGGGGAATAAGAGTAAATGCAGTATCAGCTGGACCAATAAAAACATTAGCAGCTAGTGGTATAACTGGTTTAGGTGAAATGTTAAAAACTTTTGAAGAAAAGTCGCTATTAAAACGACGGGTGACTCAGGAAGAGGTAGCTGCGCTTGCTGCTTTTCTGTTATCAGAAGAATCGAGCGGTATAACTGGTGAGACTATTTTTGTCGATTGCGGATACAATTTAATAGGCTTCTAGATAGTGGAAATATTCTAAGCGGTATTATAGAATATTGTAAATGCCTAACCATAAATCCGCTTTAAAAAGAATTAGATCCAATGAAAAGAAAAGAATAAGGAGGAGGATTTTTATTGGCAGGGTGAGGAAGTATGTAAAGGATGCTAGAAAAGCCATAAAAGAAGGTTTATCTGATGCTTTAACTTTAATTAGAAGAGCGGAAGCGGTATTAGCCTCAGCAGTGTCAAAGGGTTTGTTGAAAAAAAATACTGCTAGTCGTTTAACTTCGAGACTTTATAAGGCCTATAACAAAGAGATTCGAGCCTCAGAGTCAGTGGTCTAGAGACACGCTCTCAATAATTTTCTTTAGTCTGTTTTTGTTTTTAAAAGGTAACCGGTTAAGAAGGCTGTTTAGGCACTCAGATACTACAAATATTTTTGTTCTTTTTTCTTTAGCCCTTGCCAGTTCATATAAACTTTCAACTACTTGTCCTAAAGTAAGGTTAACTCTCACTATAAATTAGGATATCACTAAGTTTTTTAGGCGCGCTAGCTGAAATTTATTACTTAAGAAATCCGGCGCAGTTTTTAGCAACCAGGCTGATTATTGGCGATCTTTTTTTTATAAATAATTTCTCAAAATCGGTTCTTAAAGATTTTAAAGGTTCAATGTAATTAAATATTAATTTCAAAATCAAAAAATTCCTTTCGATTAATTTTTTAAAAGTGGTTATTGCGGTCTGCAAATTATCGGTTTTCAATATTAACTTGCCACCTGGTTTTAAAATTTTTTGAAATTTATCCAAGTAGTTGTAAAATCTGTGTTTTGACCATCTTTCTTTTGGCCATGGATCTGGAAACGCAATATAGATGACGTTAAATTTAACGTGATTTAAAATAAGAAAACTATCCTCAAAAATACCCCGTATTATAAAAATGTTTGTTAGGTTAGATTGACTAGCTTTTTCAAAAAATCTAACCGCTCTTTTGAATCTTTTTTCAATAGCAATTATTCCGATATTTGTATTTTTTCTCGCAAAGTTGATCCATAAAGTTCCAGACCCAGACATTGGGTCTAATATTAAGTGATCAAAATTACGGATAAATTGTACGAGGGAACTCACATTTTTTGAACCATATAAATCAAGAAAATTTCCTTTTACAATGTTGCGAGCTTTATTAACATACTGGTTTATGTCATTTCTTGAGAAATTACAAAGACTAACCAAAGATGATCTTATCGTTGGGGGTGTAATTTCAGGAACTTCACAAGATTCCATCGTTGCTGCTATATGTAGAATCAGTCAAAATACTGTTTCTTTAATAGGTTACCATGAAATTGACTATTCATCAAAATGCAAAAGCTTATTAAATCACTGTTTAAAACTTTCAACTCAAGAAATAAGTGAACTAAATTTTTTGATTGGTCAGGAGTTCTCAGATTGTATGGTAAGCGCTGTACAAAGGTTTGGTTTTTCTCCAGATCTTGTGGGTTTTCATGGACAAACAGTTTTTCATCATAGTGGTATCTCTAGCGTAAAGTCTACTTTACAGTTGGGAGTTCCTGAGTTCGTGGCTGAGGCGCTAGATTGTTTTGTTGTATCAGATTTTAGGTACAGAGATATAGTACTGGGAGGTGAGGGGGCCCCTTTGAGCCCCTGGGGAGATTACAGGATGTTTAACTTAGGTTATCCTTTTGTTGTTTTAAACTTAGGTGGTGTAGCGAATTTTACATACATAGACCCAACAACTCATACTATCCTTGGTTTTGATGCTGGTCCAGGAAACTCTCTTCTGGATCGAACGGTAAGAAGATTTAAACTCTCTGAACTTGGTTATGATAAATTTGGCGAAATAGGGAAGAAGGGTAAGGTGATTGATGAAATTTTAGAATTTTTATTAAGAGTTGACGATTATTTTCAAGTTGAACCTCCTAAGAGTTGTGGTTTTGAAAGGTTTGGTGATAGCTTTCTAGATTTGGTTTTATCAAAATTTGATATAAAGGATCCAGTAGATTTTCTAAGAACTGTGTATGAGTATACCGTTATTGGAATAACCTCAGGGTTAAAGTTCATTCCTGATGTTGAGATGATTATTCTAGCTGGTGGAGGATGCCAGAATCACTTCTTGGTCGATCTAATTAAATCTAAGTCATTAAAAAAAGTTAAAATCTCAGATGAGTTTGGTATTCCGTGGAAGGCTCGAGAGAGTATTTTGTTAGCTATTCTTGCATACGATTTTATAAAGGGCACGCCAACAAATCTTCCATCTGTGACAGGAGCAAAAAAAGCTGCACTTTTAGGTAGATTGATTTTCCCATAAAACTAAACTTACACGTATGAAATTTACTTTAATAAGATATATAATGCTACTGAATTAGGAGAGTTGCCCGAGAGGCCGAAGGGGACGGTTTGCTAAACCGTTATACGGGCTAAAACCCGTATCGCGGGTTCGAATCCCGCACTCTCCGGTTATTTTTGTATTATTTTTATTTCCCTTTATCTGTTTGCTTAAGACCCGACCCCTTTTAGGTAGAGTTAAGAAGGCTATTTACTCTGGTAAGGATGACAAAACTCTTTGAACTTGCATTTTCACGTCTTTACTCGATTTAAATTGTGTTTCTACCCCTATATTTATAGGGGTAGTTAAGCAAAATTTGGATTATTCTTTTAGAGTTAGATGTAAAAACCTCTCAGTAAACGAAAATCTTACAAAGTTTAGAAAAAAGTGGAATTTTGTTATTACTTATAAGTGCTCGCAACTATTGAGCTTTTTATTAGCAACATTCTGAACCTTAAAAAATAAGAACAGTGGAATAAACTAGTGATAAAATTACCTTACAAACTGAGGCATTCAGGTTTCCTTAATTTATTTTAGACAAGATACCATATTTTCACTGGTCTTTGATAAGAAGAAAACTTTTAGTTACATATTTAAGAGTAAAATTTTTAGTTAAAATTATAGTTACTCTAAATTTTAAAATTTTAATCCCATCAGAATTAAGTTGAGAGCAATAAAATAAATTTAACGGAATATACCTGAGTGATTTGTGCTCAAAAAAAAACATTAAATATTCTAATCGTTGCTTTGAGCGTTAGTTTTTTAGATACTTAATAATCTTTAAATTAATCAAATACCCTATTTTAAGCATCATAATTATAAATTGATAATATTAAAGTTATTTAGTTGAATCTAAGGCTTACTTTGGCAGTTTTAATTTCATTAATTGGTATTTTTCGGCTGTACTTATCTTTAAACTTTCTGAGATAAAATTAATGCTAATTTGGCCAATTAAATTTTTTAAGGCTTTTTACTTGAGGCTTGTAAATATTAATAAATTAATTAAATTTTTGTTCTTCCTCAAAATATGGTTAGCACTTATTTATTACAGGCTTTTTGTTAGAAGCAAATTTCTTTTTATTTTTAGATCTTTCTATTCTTTTATCCCGGTAAATGACTGCAAAAACCTTATGTCATTCAAAATCAGGTTATTCTTCTCAAAAATAGATTTCGCAATTATTAATAAATGATTTTTTACAGAGTCTCGAGTAAGATATTCATACGAGCTTGAGGTTAATACTTTGATCTCTAGAATTCCATCACAAAGATTGCTTAAACGGGTATATCTTAGATGCTCTAGTAAGCCAAGCTGCATTAATTCATCAATCCTTTCTAGAGTTGATCTCCATGCAATCTGTAACACATCTTGTGATGGATCAGACATTTCCTCTTTTAATTTATCGGAAAAATATAACTTTAACTACATAAAATGTTAAAACTAGAAAATTAATAAAGTCTTAAGTTAAAATTATTAGATAATCAAATGGCTAAAGTAAAGAAAGAAACATCCTTCTTAGTATCCTCCGTTGGTTCGGGCTTTTTTTACACTAACAGGAAAAATCGAAAAAAAATCAGAGGGGGTAAAAAGCTGGAATTGAGAAAGTATGATCCGGTGTTAAGAAAGCATGTTTTGTTCGTAGAGCAAAAACTATCTAAACTAAAAGTAAAATTCAATAGGGAAAAGGCACTTGAGAAACTCTCTAATCAGAGCTGATAGTAAGGTCGTTACAGGAGGGGTTTTATTTTTTATTGATTTCAGATCTAGGGCCGCTAAGTTTATAGTCTAATATCTTTCGAGGCTCTCTTAATCAATGATAGTGAAGATTAGCTACAGTTGATATTTTTATTTGTTAAACAGAATGAGCTAGAGCCATATTTGCATTTGATATTAAGCTTAATATCG
>CALHSA010000021.1 GCA_938038205.1 uncultured bacterium
GTATCCTCCGTTGGTTCGGGCTTTTTTTACACTAACAGGAAAAATCGAAAAAAAATCAGAGGGGGTAAAAAGCTGGAATTGAGAAAGTATGATCCGGTGTTAAGAAAGCATGTTTTGTTTGTAGAGCAAAAACTATCTAAACTAAAAGTAAAATTCAATAGGGAAAAGGCACTTGAGAAACTCTCTAATCAGAACTGATAGTAAGGTCGTTACAGGAGGGGTTTTATTTTTTATTGATTTTAGATCTAGGGCCGCTAAGTTTATAGTCTAATATCTTTCGAAGCTCTCTTAATCAATGATAGTGAAGACTAGCTACAGTTGATATTTTTATTTGTTAAACAGAATGAGCTAGAGCCATATTTGCATTTGATATTAAGCTTAATATCGACAAAAAATTAAACCTACCACTTTTAGCTATGTGCCTATTTAAGGCCAAAAACTTGGAGATATTGTTACCCAGTCATATGTTATTACCAAAATCGGTCGCAAAGCGATCGGTTAATTTTATGAAGTAGCAAACCTAAAATTAATTTAAATACTAATTCTTCTTTGTTGTTATAAACTGAATCGCATCACCAACCGTTTGAATTTTTTCTGCCTCTTGATCAGATATCTCAATATCAAACTGTTCTTCTAAAGCCATAACGAGCTCAACGATGTCCAGGGAATCTGCCCCTAGATCATCCATAAATCGTGAGCTCTCTTTAACGTTCTCTAAAGGAACACCTAACTGTTCTGCAATAATACTTTTTACTTTTGAACTAATTTCTTCATTTTGAGCCGTCGATTCCATATTTAAAGTCTAGCAAATATTCGGTTATTATTCAAACAAGTGTTCCACATAGGTAGAGCTTTTCAAACCCTAGGTGTAGTGATTATTCTTTATGGATTCATAGGAGGGGGGCTTTTTTTTCCAGTTTTTAACTTAAACTTAACAAGCACATTTAGAGAAACTTTTCCATTAGGGGCCCTAATATTTTTACTTGGATTGGCAATATCGAAAAAAATTGTTTTTCATCAGGGGGTTGTATTATTTTCGCCTTTGATTTTAATACTCAGCAATCATCAATTTAGTGGTAAAACCTTTTTTGCTCATTATTTTTATATTGCTGAATTAGTTTTATTTATTTCTCTGTTAATGATTTGCAAACCTGATCTAAAAAAAGTTACTCCAGTGGTGCTTGTTATCGGCCTTATCGGAATTAGTTATAATTTTTTTTTCCTGCTTAAGGATACAATTATTTTCTCTGATGATCTCCCAAGTTTCTTATACAGAGCTATAATATTAAGGGAAGCGAATCCTATTTTTCCATCGTGGGACCCATTCTGGAATGGGGGTACATTAACTACCGGTATTTATGCTTCAGCAGCCTTAACATTACTCCCATTCTCATCATTCATTGATACATTTTTAAGCTTTAACACAATTGTGTGGTTTATAGTCGTAGTTTTGCCAATAGGTGTAAGTGTTGTTGCTCTTAGATTACTTGGGGTTTCTTCGGTTAGCTTTGGAATTATTTTGACCCTAGCTTCTTCAACTATTTACTACAGATGGGCGTTAAAGTACGGAACCCTTGGTTACGTCCTTTCCTCACATGCAACTCTACTTGCTTTATTAGTTTTAACAAAAATAATATCCTCTGAGAATTCCGCTAAATATAAGGCTATTTTTAACGCTTTGGTGTTTGTTGCTGCTTTTTGGCCACTCAACCTTTTGAACTTGTTAATTCCGCTAATGTTCGGAATCCTAAATAGAAAAATTATTTTTAAAGATTTGACAATTCTATCAACTATTTTGTTAATCCCATTCGGTCTCACATTTTTTGGGTTATCCCACTCAGAAAAATTTTTAACCTGGTTGAGCTCACCTATTGACTCTGGTTTACCAACAGTTCCACAAAGCTTAAAAGAATTAACACGGGAAACCCTTCTCAATTTTAATCCGGTTATTACTTTTATCGGTATTTTTTCGTTAATCAAATCTAATATCTCATTACAGGTTTCTGCTTTAAATTATTTCCTTGTAACGTTTTTACTTGGGTTTTATTTTCCTAAGCTCGAGTTAGTTAGAGTATCAGGTCATTTTGCGATGTTCTTAGGTATTATTGTAGCTGCTAAATACACGAAATTTATAGAGCGTCTGAGAGGTGTCCCCAATTATTTTTTAATTTCTCTCGTGACTGTTGGAATTATCCAATCTGCAGGTATTTTTTCGAATCAAAGCTTTGAAAAGTTTGCGCTTCTGGAGAAGCCTTACAAAAGGTTTATTGACTGGGCAAAAAATCAATCCCACTGTAAATTTATGTTTTTGGGTCACATTTTGCATAATTTTTCGGGTGGACATATTTATCCTTTGCCATTTTTTACAGGAAAGGAATTTTGGTCAGCTTACCCTTTTCACTCATCTTGGAGACCACGTGAAATAGTGCCAGAAAGCGCAAAAACATCCAAGCTTGTTTTAGCTCAGTTTCTTGATTTTCTTGAGGTAAAGTACGTTATAACTGATAGGAGATTTTGGAAGAGAAAGCTTTCGAGGAAATTTAAGAGAGTGTATCAGTTTGATAATTTTTCAGTATACTTAATTAAACCTCTCAACAAAAGAAAGTATGAACCCTCTTTAAACTCTATCCGGTTTCAGCTGGATTCTAACACTACGAATTTATTAATACCTTACATATACTCAAAAATCTTAAAGGTTAAAGGATGTGATGGTTTAAGTTTTAAAAATCTTTGGGGATATAATTTCATTGTTTTAAAAAACTGTCAGGCAGGAGAGGTGATCATTTTTAACAAATACCATAAATGAATTTTTTCGAGTGGTTAAAAAACAAAGGATTCATCACCTCGATTGATATTTTTGGAATAGTTCCTCAAGTTTATATCTCTAATTATATTTTTGTAATTTTCATTCTAACGTTTTTATTCCTATCAATAGCTTATAAAAGTTTCGTTAAAAGTTTAACTTTTGCTTTTATATACACTCTAACTTTTGGAATCTCTATCCCTACTTTAATGCTTGTATTAGCCTTTTTGATATTATGCTTTAACTCCCTTTTTTTGGGAGTTTTATCAATCCTAATGTCCTATGTGTTAATTGGAAGCGTCACTCCGATTCTGATTCTTTTCAAGTATGTTGCTTTAAAACCTAAAGGAGCAAACCTTGCTTTTAATTTTTTTGTTAGTATTTTTTTTATTTTTATCTTCGAGGTTCTAGATATTCCCCAGATTCTGAAATTTAAAATCGCTGATACTTTTGTAACCAGACTTGATCCAAGCTTCTTACTGGGATCATTTCATTATTCATTTCCTAGAGCTTTACTGGGCGAGAAATTAAGCAGTCTAGCTCTTTTTGGAATTGGAATAATTCTGTTGGATGATATTTTTAGGCTTAAGAATTTCATATTTTTTATTTTTTCTATATACCTTTTTTTTAAGCCAAACCTTTACTTGATCTATCTTTGTTTTTTTCTAATACCTGTTCTTGAAGTAAATAAATCTAAGAAATTTTTATTATTTATGTTTTATTGCCTTTTGCCAGAAAAATTAGCTACAACGATTGAATCATACGCTAATATCTTGCCTCTCTCGGTTTTTGAACGTTTATTTGAGCCGTTAATTCCAGGGGTAATAATTTGTATAGTTCTTTTTTCGATTTTACTAACTATAAAAGAGGTATCAAATTTTAGTTTGATAATTTTAACTGGAATTATGGCATTTTATATTCAATCCCCTTTTTTACTCCCAGAATATGAATTTTCCGTTATTGAAATTCAGGATATACCCTCTCAGGAACTACTTGAGAAAATTAAGAGAGTAACTGTTGGTAAAATCAAGCTAGATCAATTTTTTCTGGAAAGATTTAAAGATAAAAATGTTGAGATTTTTTACTCTGAAAGTAAGTGGACATCTTTTGAACTGCAGAAGCCCATTTTTTTTAACAAAATTAGACTGGAATGGGGTCATCAATTAAAGCATCCATTAAAGCTATTTTTAAGGTGCGGAGATAAAGATGTAACAATTAATTTTAGGGGTTTAGTTCAGGGTAGTACTAGGGTAGCTGCAAAAAATTTAACAGGCTTAACACTATCAATTAATAGTTGGTGTCAAGAAATTTTAGTATCAGATTGCTGTGAAAAATTTGAATTTCCGTTTGAAATATCTAACTTAAGATACGAATAGCCATGATAGTTGTAGATTTTCATACCCATTTTTATAAAAATTTTTATTCCAATAATCTCAAAGAGATACTTTTAAATATTAAACCACTTAAACATTTTAAAGATGTGAAGGCTGTTTTTATTATTCTTGCATATCACGGACGTGATGAAGACTTGGATAGTATAGCAGAACATTATGGCCTCACTGTACGAAGGCACTTGGGTTTGAAATACTCAAAAATCTCCCTTGAGATTGAATTTTATTTTGTTCAAGCAGAACAGATTGTTGATTCTTTTGGGGCCGAGTTTACCCAAATCGCTGGAAATTATTTTTTAACTTATACGCCCTTAAAATACTCTTTTGGAATTAGAAAAAAAATTTTTTCACTTTGGACTGAGAAAAATAATTTAATTTTTACTCCCTCCTCTTTCCCAAACAGTTGTTTTTGTGGTAGTGATCTCCTTCCTTACTCAAGTGAAGTAAATTATCTTGCTTCAGTGGGAACAATTTTTGACAGTTTTAATTTAGATGATCTGCTTGAGCTTACACAATTAACTCCATTAGGAGTCTATAATTTTTACAACCGGCGTGTATTTAGAATTCTTTTTAGTCAAAGAATCTTTACCAGACTTCTTTGCAGATTTTAGAAGGTTTTTTAAATATTTCGGGATATCGTCAATGTGTAAAGGTTGGTAATTTCGAGCTAAAGAAGAGGGAGGTGCCCAGCCAAGGAGATTTTTAAGGTAATCTGATCCAAAAAGAATGAAAACTGATTTTTCATAGTCCAGTAAAGCTTGCAAAAATGATGTCCCAGAGCGGGTATCATATTCTTTGATGAAGTAAGTCGGTAGATTTTTAGCATATTCAGAAGCTTTTTTTATATCGCTCTCGTAAGTGCGCTCATCGTTAAAAAATTTAAAAATTCTCTTAAAAACCCTAGCTAACGTTTGATAATCGGTTTTTTGATTCCATAATAATCTTTCAATAATAGAGTGTGCTTGGCTTATTTTTTTTTCCCGTAAGATTATAATTTTACTAACAAAAGCGGTTCTTTTCGCTCTAATTATTGCTTCTTTACTGAAAACCTTATCAAATCTACTCACATCGAATGTATGATCGGCTGATACTATTTTTTTCTAAAATATACGTATGGAAGAGGTAAAAATTTTCTCCTATCTGGTAGATAAAATTCTTAAGTTCAGTGGTGATCAAGCCATAATAAAAGCTTTGATGCGCGTTGTAGATTCCCCTTGGTTTCAACGATTGAGGGATATATCTCAAACGGGTTTTTGTAGGTTAGTTTTTCCTTTCTCTGAGAATAGTAGGTTTGGACATAGTCTGCACTCGTGCTTTTTAATGACAAAGTGTATGGAGGTATTGCGTAGAGACGTAGCTGATAATTTAAGAGTTGCGCTCATTTTTGCTGCGTTACTACATGACATCGGTCATTTAGCACCAGGAAGTCACTCAGCATGGCGTGCTTGGTTTGGATCTGATCATCATGAACAGCTTGCTTCAAGAATAATAGGTGAAACTGAGATAGCTGATATATTATCGGAATTGAATATCATAGATCTTGTTATTGAACTTATCACAGAGGAAAAAAGGAATTTGCCAAAATTTGCTTACAGTTTAATAGCTGGAGATGCTTGGAATGTAGATCGTGGTAGCTGGATTTATACAGATGGTATTCTTTCAGGAGTAGGTTTTGGTCTCTATAATATTGACATACTCATAGAAAGTATCTGCTTGGTTGACGATTTACTATGTTTCAAGAATAAAAGGTCCTCAGCTTTGCTTGAGTTTTTGACATCTCGTTACGCCATGTACACTCAAGTTTTTTACCACCCTATGGTTTTATCCGGCGAAGTTATACTTAAATCCTTAATCAAGTTTCTGAGATCTGGAGTCGAATGTTTTAGTGACGAGGTTATGAGAAACTTTATTAATGCGAAAGGATATATGATGCTTGAATTAAAAGATATAAGGATTAACTCAGAGTCGTGGTTTCGTTACCATTTGTTAAGATGGAGAGAATCCTCAATTCCAATTCTGAGTGATTTAAGCGATAGGTTACTTAATAGACGCTTATTCAAAGCTATAACTGTTGAACCAAGCTCTAAGGATTACTATCTGAGTAAAGCTTATGATATAGCAGAGTCTCTTGGCTTGAGCTCAGAGTATTATGTTCATCTGATAAAGTTAGACCTCTCAGCTGCAAACTCTATCTCAGAGATTCTAATTTTAGATGAAGAAACTGGTAAGATTAAAAGTTTTACGGGCTTAAATTTTCAAAACTTATTTCATGAGCCCTCAGAAAAAAATTATTTGTTCGCTCCCTCGGAGGTTGTTTGGCGGCTCAAGTTGAATACGTAATAATCGAAAAAAAACCAAACAACCAATACGTGGAAACTGCTAATTACTAATCCTTTTATGTTGTTGTCCGCAATTCCAGACAGGACCACCTTAAAAAGGATACCAAAACCAAGAATCCAAAAAAAAACCCTAAACAAGCCCTACTTTAGAATGGAAAATTTATCATCAAAAGCTTCCGGGTTTAATTCATAGTTTCTTAACATTCTCCTGAGTTCTTGAGGGTCAATTTCTAAGCTATGGCATACCCATTCAAAAGAGAAAGGTTTTGAGGGATCGTTGACTCCAAAAATCCATTGCCTGGCAGTTCGTCTGATATGCTTTTCAACATCTGCACTTCCAAAAGCATCGCAAATAGCCCTTGCTAAAACTGCTGCAAGTAAATTTCTTTCAGCCTTATTATCACTATATAAGTACATGCCCTCTAAACAGGCATTGTACATTGTTTCAGTGCTTGAAAGTTTTTTACTGCCAGCTTTTTTTGTCATACACAGTAAAATTAAAACTTATTTAGAACACTTTTCAAGTTTTTTTATTATAAAAATTAAAAATAGAATCTTCTTAAATCATCGACCCCCTTAAATTTAGTTGAGTGTAAAACCTCTATTTGATTTATTTTGGAGATAGGGTTATCGTAAGTGGAGTTAATTCCAAGCTCCAAAAGTATACTTTCTAGTAGTGAACTAAAACTCGCTTCTGACAAAGAAAGTACAAAGTTTTTTAAATTTTGAAAAATGTAACTACTTGCGTATCTGTTTTCAAAAGTTGTGTTTAGAATCTCTGAGATTAAATTTAAAAAAACAAAATTTTTTTGATCAGCTCGAGCACCGAAGTTTGTTTTTACAAAGAACAAGCCAGTGATGATGAACTGGTCAATGTTCACTTGGGATAAGTCTAGAATCGCATAGTCCCCAACCTCTAATCTTCTAAAACTCTCCTGAGACAGGCTTAAAACACATTCAACCTTCCCAAGTAGTTTTGTAAAAGCAATGATATAATCTCTCTTTACACCTTTTCTTCTATCAATTACGACAGCTTCAGTAACGAAAATATTCCTCAAATAGCCGTATTTTAAAACTTTTAAACATGAATCTATAATAAAAATAATCTTTATGAGGTTGGCCAAGCCCGTTTTGCTTTTAAATGCTAGTTATGAGCCATTAAAGGTTATTCATTGGAAGAGGGCTCTTAACCTGTATTTTTGTAACAAAGCTGAAATTTTAGAGCACTATGATACTATCATTCGAAGTGTTAGCTTGAGTATCTACATGCCCTCGGTTATGAGATTATTAAATATGACACGCTATTTTAGGAGACATATTCCACTAACCCGTCAGAATTTGCTTTTACGGGATGGATTTAAGTGTCAGTACTGTTTAAAAAATTTGCATCCAGCTATTGCTACAATTGACCATGTTATACCCAGGTCCAAAGGTGGTGACTCGACATGGGAGAACCTCGTTACAGCTTGCCCTGAGTGTAATAAAAAGAAAGGGGATAAAACCCCAGCTGAAGCTGGAATGATCCTTGTTGCCCCCCCCAAAAAGCCAGTTTGGTTACCCATAATTAAAGCCAAAGATGACCTTCCAGAAAGTTGGAAAGAATACATTTTCCATTAAATGGAAAATTTTCTCGAAAAGCCTTTTTTAAAATCACTTTCCAGAAACAAGGATGTTTATATAGTTGGAGGAGCTGTGCGAGATGCTTTGCTGGGTAAAAACGATATAAAGGAAATAGATCTAGTTGTAGATAACTTTGAAAGTATTAAAGAAATAGTTAGTGGTAAACATTTTATTGAGTTATCAGAGAAATTTGGAACCTTAAGAGTTTTTACTGATGGTATTGCGTATGATATTACTCCGATGTCAGGAAAAATAGAGGATGACCTTATCAGACGAGATTTTACTATTAACTCAATCGCTTACCATCTTAGTTCTAAGTCATTTGTAGACCCGTTAGGTGGAGTTGATGATTTAAAAAAAAAGGAACTCAAGCTGAGCTCGAGATTATCGTTCTGTGACGATCCAATACGAATCCTGCGTGCTGCAAGGTTTGGTCCTGGGCTTGGTTTTGAAGTTAATGAAGTTGTATACCTTGAACTTGAGAAAAATTTGCCCAAATTAAATAATTCGCCATTAGAAAGGATTGGGCAAGAATTTTTAAAACTTTGCGTTTGTGATAACCCTAGTAAGGCTATTACATGGTTGCATGATTATGGGATTCTAAGTTTATTAATTCCTGAGTGGAGAAATACCGTTGGCTTTTTGCAGAATGAATTTCATACTGAGGATGTTGCAAACCACACTTTGACTGTAATTCGAAGAATGGAAGATTTACTGAGAAATGATAATACTTTAAGTGAGAGTTATAAACAAATCCTAATTTTATCTGCGCTTTTTCATGACATTATGAAACCTGCGAGTTTCTCTTTAGATAAAACTGGTAGGAGGCGATTTTATAATCATGAGTATTTAGGAGCAATTGTTGCAGAGAGGGTTTTAAAGTCTTGGGCTATTCCATCGCAAGTAGTCTCTGGAGTAAAGCTTCTAGTTCGGCTACATATGAGGCCAATAACTTGTGGCTCTTCTGGAGCTAGGAGAATCCTGAGGGAGACGGGCGATTTGTTTAAACTGTGGAGGCTACTAAAAATAGCTGATAAACCACCCATCCAGCCTGATGATGAATTTTTTGCTGAACTTAATTCATTTGATGAGTTAGTAAAAGGTTTAACTCCTACCCAAATGAAAAAGTTTTCCTTTAATGGTAAAACCTTGATTTCGCTTGGGATTATGGAGGGTCCGCGTCTAGGATCAATTCTTAAATCGTTGAAAATGAAGGCCTTGGAGAAACCAGAATATGATTCTGAGAGTTTTGTTCGAGATATAGTTTCCAGGTTTAGAAAAGGTTAAATTTTAGACATGTGGTTACCTAGAGCTAAAACTCTTTTGCATGAGTACGTAACTGATGAAAAACTTCTACGGCACTCATATGATGTTGGAAAATGCATGATTTTTTATGCTCGTAAATTCAATCAGGATGAAGACCTATGGGGTGCTACTGGTTTAATTCATGATTTTGATTATCAAATAACTCAGTCTTGTGATCCGCTAGATGGTCACCCCTACAAGGGTGTACGAATTTTGAGTCAATTAAATTTCCCAGCTGAATTAGTAGATGCCGTTTTAGGTCACGCAGAGTACACTGGGAAAAGTAGAGACACTTTACTTGCAAAATGCTTGTTTGCGTGTGATGAGATGTCTGGATTTATATTTAGTTGTTCAAGAGTACATCCCTCAAAACAGATTGATCAGCTTACAGTTGAGTTTGTTTTAAAACGAATGAAAGAAAACTCATTCAGTAAAGCTGTTGATAGAAATCTTTTAAGAAAGTCATCTGAAGAGCTTGGTTTGGATTTTGAAACTCACATATCTAACTGTATTACTGCTCTTTCATCTATTACGATACCTTAAGGTTTTTTTAAAAATGAGAAGTGCTATAATAAAAAAAACCCCAAGCGGTACTAAAGACACCAAAACGTGTACCCCCTGAGGCTCACTTAACATCTCTTGATTATATTTTTGGTTAATCTCCTTAATGATTTCTGATTTAGGTATGCGCTTTAAAAAAAGTTGGCGAATCTCTTCCCTAAGCTGTTCAGCTTGCTCTGTTGGACAATCTGCTAGGCTCCTTCCAGGACAAAAAGGACTCCAAACAGACCTATAAAAAACCTGTAAATCACGCTCAAGCTTTAAATTGATTTCATTCATAATCAAGCCTTTAAAATTTTTTATTGTAACCGACTAAAATTTCTGAGTGAATTCATCCAACTTGTTTGCTGATCGATACAAGTTCATTCAGAACCTTGGAAAAGGTGGAATGGGAGAGGTTTATCTCGTAGAGGATGTATTATTGTCCGAGTATGTGGCTCTAAAACTTATTAAAAAAGAGGCAACTTTGAACGCAAATTACGTAGAGAAATTTATAAATGAAGTTAAACTCACAAGAAAAATATCCAATCCTTATGTTGTCAGAACCTTCGATCTTGGATGGTTTAATGGCGAGCTATATTACACGATGGAATACGTTAGAGGGAATACCCTTAAAAGTTACCTATCGCAGACAAGGTCAATACCTTTCAATTTGGTGCTGAAATTTTTAATCCAGATCGCTGAGGGATTGTCCGCTATCCATAACGCGGGTATTGTTCACAGGGATCTTAAACCATCTAATATAATTCTGAATGAAAATCTTGATTGCAAAATAGCTGATTTTGGAATTGCAAACCTTCTAACTGGTGATAAAAACATTGTTGATGGAAAAATTTATGGAAGTTTAGGTTATACAGCGCCTGAGATACTTAAAGGCGAAGCTCCTCATTTTCTCTCAGATATTTACTCTCTAGGAGTTATAGCGTATGAGTTATGCACTGGGGTTTGTCCATTTGACTCTGGTGATACTTCAATGGCTATTACTCAGCATTTAAGTTATACTCCCCCCAGTTTAAAAAGCCTAAATGACAGTATACCACAAGAGTTCTCAGATCTGGTGCAAGCGATGTTAAGTAAAACGCCAGAGAATAGACCTAATACTGTTGATTCTATTCTTAGATCCTTGTTTGCTGTAAAAGATAAGCTTAAAAGTCAGAATTTTATTCTGCCCAATCTTGCAAAGCCAGGAGCAAGGAAAGGCAGTGTAAGGAGTAAGAGTGTAAGGGGTATATTTAGAGCAAAAAATCGTGTTGTTGAGAGTAAAAAAAATAAGCATGAGGAGAATTCTTCTAAAAACAAATCTGAGACCGGTTGGTTTTGGTTTTTGTTTTTTTACTCGCTGATAGCAGCTTTAATAGTTTTTACCTCACAAAGATATGACTTTTTTAAGTTTCTTAATCATTCTTTTGCTTATCTGGCCGTTTTAATTATCCCATCTGTCATAATAAGAACATTGATTTTTGGATCAAAATCTTTCGTTAAAGAATTAATTAATACTTTAGCCATTTTTTACTTTTTAATTTTTCTTGCATTTTTATCTATTTATTATAATAAACAATTGAATACAGGCTTTTTAGTATCACTTGACTACTTCTTAAAGGTTAAAGTAGCAGAGCTTGTACTTTTTGATCTGCAAGCTCGTCAATTCATTTTTGACCAGGCTTTCGGAATTATAACGTATGTTGGAACCAGTAAGTTTTCCGTCGTTAATCTGGCGTGTATATACCTGTATTTATTGACTCTTTTTCGAGGAATGAAATTTATACCACTTCTCCTTACTACCGTTAGCTTTTTAGCTTTATCTATAGCTTTGTGGTCCATTAAATATTTATTTGCTTCCTACGATAAACCATTATCTTTTGTCCCATGGTTAACTAATTTTTCGTTACTTAATGGAATTATTATTTGGCTAGGAATTTGTACTTTTACCTACAAGTTTAAGAGGGATTACTTTCTCTGCCACTTTGATCCCTATGATCGCTATAGTGTTTTTAACTTTACAAAATCCACCAAAGCTTGAGTAAAATGATATTATCTTCCCAATCTTAGAACCAGAGCTTATATCAAAAATCTCTGTACCTTTGCTAATGGTAACTTGCTCATTAATAAAATAAGGTAGGATTAAGTACGGGGGTTTTCCGACTGCCAGAGCTTTTTCAACTGCTTCGTGACCTACGTAACACTTACCAATCTTTGGTAACAAATCACTAGAGGTAAGACAAAATAATCTCTCTCCTTTTTCAATATCTTTGAAAAATAGAGGTTGATTTCCAGCAATTCTACTTTCGGTAAAAGCATTATCATCAATATTTGAGTATTTAATCTCAATACATTCATGAGCTGATAGTAAATAATCAAAGCCAACAACCTCTGTTCTTTTTGCCATGCAAAGAGGCTTCGGAGAAAGTTCATTAACTGAATGAAAAATTCGCTCATTCAAAATCTCAAAATTTATTTTTTCAGAAACTTTATACTTAAAGAGTGATTGGATTTGACTCTCAATCGATTCATCGGTTTCAAGTGATATCAGAAAATAATCATCTCTTTTTAAAACCCTAAAAAATCCCTCTATCCTCCCAGTATGATCAAGGGCGAAGTTTGGCATAAAAAAATCTCGTGAATTAATTTCTCCAGAAAGTCTCGAATTAAGGTATCTATCTGCGTCTTTTCCCCAGACTTTAATTACGGCAAAATCCAACTTAATCACTTAACTAGCAATAATCTTCTTTGAAAGTCTGATAGAGAAAAAACAACCAGAATAACCTTTCCACGTATCCTAGAGATATCTAAGAAAACATAGGACCAAACTCTCGAATCTGTTGAGTCATCCCTGTTGTCTCCTAATAGAAATACTTTCCCTTCAGGCACCTCTTGTGGGGGGAAGTCCAAAATCCCTCCTTTATAGTATCGAGCATAAGGTTCATCTAGCTCTTTGCCATTAATCAATACCTTCGTTCCTCTTACTTCAACTACCTCTCCAGGCAATGCTATGACCCTCTTTACAAAATTTTTAAAATTATCAGTAAGGGCTGTTCCATGACCGGAGTACGGATCTGGAGGTCTTGTAAAAATCACAATATCTCCCCTCTTTATGGGTCTATATTGAAAAAGCATGTGGTTTGTAAAAGGAATGCGGAAACCGTAACTCAGTTTACTCCCAATAACAACATCACCTTCTTGAAGAGTTGGTATCATTGATCCAGAAGGTATAGTGTAGGGTTCAAAAACTAGAGCTCTAGCAAGTATGATTGCTAGTAGAATAAGTAGGAAATCTTTTACATCCTCCTTACTCATGAAAAACAATTCCAATAATCATATCCTCAAAAAAAAGGTTCATAAAGTTTGTTGGAATTCCTAGTGCTGAGGGTGCAGGTGAAAACGTAATATCTTTGAAATACAACTTAGTTTTTACAACTGGGCTTAAACACTTAATAGCAGCTTCTCTTAAAGTGAATTCTACTACAGGTTCCAAACCAGTTCGACTATTATACCTAATCTGAGCTTTGTAACATTTTTTAACACTATCAATAAATTCAAGATCAATTCCGATAGCTTTAACATCCTTTGAGGCTACAACACCTAAAGTAAAATTATTTGAAGATCTTTTATGTGATAAAGATACAGCGGCGGTGTTGCTATTTGGATAAGGGAATCTAACAAAATTTGTATTTTTTCCTACATAATTTCGCAAAAAATTTTCAATAATTGAGTTATCGTTTAGATCATTTTTAGTTAAATTCTTAAATATAGCTAAGGAAAATTTTTTCTTAAGTACAGAAAAATTTACCACATCCATGATGAAACTTTTGCCTCACTGGGTCAATCTAAATGGTATATGGAAAATCAAGAGGAAACAATAATAAGAATTAACGGCCAGGATTATTTAGTTAATTTAAGCAACCTTAATAAACTAACGGAATTATTGGATTCACTGAGCCCGTATATTGATCCAGAGCATATGATCGTTGATATTACTTTTAACGGAAATAATTTAGAGGAAACAGACTGGGACAGTTCAATAAAAAAGTTTTCTGGGGGTGTTTTTGAGATTAAGACAGATAGTCCTAAAAATTTTGCAATTTCTCGTCTAAAAGAATCGCCTTACATAGTAAACGCCATTTTGAAAATTATTAGGGAGGCCAGATTGTTATTTGCAGAGGGCAGAGTGAGAGAGGCTAACGATATGATGGTTAAGGGGGTTAACGCTCTGAAGGAATTTTTTAATTGGTTTGGAGTCATATCTCGATTATTAGACCCTGAGATGGTGAAAATTTTTGACATTAGCGAGGTTGTTGAAAATTTAGCTAATCAATGTGAAAAAGTCGCTAATGCGCAAATATATCAATCCTGGTGGGGTATCTCGGAGACCTTGAAAAATCAGGTTGAGCCTATTCTTGATGAGTTAGAAACTTTTCTACGAAAAACTTTAAGGAGCCAAGCACTATGATTAACTTTTTATTATCTAAGCCAAATAAACTTGTTGAGCATTTTTTAGCACGTGTTTTCAAGGGATGTTCTTTTGACTCGAAAAAGATCGAATCAACTATTTTTGTTTTAACTGAATCTCATGAGATAAGTCCGCCTGATTTTGTTCCAGCTGGAGTGATTGATTGCCACTTAGGGGCACGATTAAGCGCAAACCCAGAGCTTTCTGAATGGTTCAACAAGTTTGATGGAAAGAAGATATCATTTAACCCAAATAGAAAAAACTTTCAGTTCAGAGATTTGAGATTGTTAAGTTTGCCAGAGACTTCTGAAGGCACCGATTCGTCCTCAAGAGGCACGTTGATAATCCTACCTGAAGCTGAATTTGATGAGGATCTGGTTGAAGCAATGAAGAATCATTGCCCTGATGTTTCAATAGTTGCTGCAGAGAGTATAGAATCTTTAGAGAGGTTATCAGAGTTAGTTTCAAAATACGCCACAATTGTAAACCCTACTCTTGAGGTAGATTTTCCATTAATTGAATTGCTAGCTTACCACCACAGAAAAAGTATTATAACTACTCAGTATGGGTGTGTTTATGACTATTTAGGTAATCATGCATATTACTTTATCCCTGATAATCACAAAAGTTATGCAAGCTTGTTAAGAGTGGCAGGATTCCAACCGTCGGATCAAATTACTCTAGGTGGAGATTTATTTTCACAACTGCAGATGGATTTTGGTTATTTAAACTCTGAAGAAAGTGTTCTCGAGAAAGTTGAATTATTAATAGTGGAATCAAGATTAGATGAAGCTAAGTCACTCATAAAAAATGGGTTGGAGCAATTTAAGGACTCTGCTGTTTTAAGGCGAGCATATGGGATAATTTTAATGTCAGAGGGGTCTTTTGATGAGGCAAAAACCTGGCTATTAGAGAGTTACATATTAGATCCGAATAATTCTAGAACCCTCTGTGCACTCGGTATGGTTTATGCAAACTCTGGGTTGGTTAACAAAGCTAAAGAGTTTTTGGTAAAAAGCTTTCATACTTCAGATCAACCGTTGATTCCGTTGTTTAAATTAATCGAATTAGCTTACAGAGACTCAGATTTTTCCGAGGCGATCTCATGTTTGGAGGAGTATTTAGCAAAAACTAATTTTGAGAATCTTGATTTAATTTTTACCCTAGCAGGTCTGCATTACAAGGCCCATAACTTCAAGGAGAGCTTAAAGCATTTAAATAGCGTTTTGGAAAGAAATCCAAATTACGAGGCAGCTGCACAGCTTAAGGAAATGGTTCTAGAGGCTATTAAAACTCAAGAGCCTTTATCGGAACCTGCCCAAGAGATTGTTGAGGAAATTCGAGTAACTGTTGAAAAAGATATCGAAGCGATTCTGAATAAAGTTGAGGCCTTAAAAAAATCTGGGGATTATCTCTCTGCATTTAAATTACTATCCGATAATTACAACGAAGAACTTGATCCCGTACTACTTGAAAAAATGAGATTTTTGATGATGGAAATTAAAGTGTTAATGTGGGATCTTGATTTTTACACTTCAAACTTTGAGTTTTTTGAACAGCAATATTCAAACCATCCAAGGTGGCTTAGTATTAAAGGTACTGTTGATTTAATCAATGGAAACCTTACCGAAGCAGAGAGGCACTTCAAAGAGGCTGTGGAATTAAATCCTAAAATGGATGTTCCTTGGGCAGGTTTAGCTCTGGTATCTGAGCTCAAAGAAGATTTTGAGACTGCTTACGAATACTATTTAAGAAGTCTAAAAATAAATCCATTAAATTTAAGAGCAGTTCTCGGCCTATCAGAAATATGTTTACGTAACAACAAGCCTCATGAGGCAATAGGGTGGGTCGAACGATTTATGAGTGAGTGCCCGGAGTGTGAGGAATTAAAAGAGGTTTACCAAAGACTACTCGCAGCTAAATCGGGTGAACTTGAGAATAACGTAGTTGGTTAGAAGTTTCTATAAAATATGATTAGAAATTTTGCTGGTATAATTACTGCCTCATATAAATTAATTAAAGTTTGTGAACAGATAGAGAAAGTTGCAACCACTGATGCAACGATTTTAGTCACTGGGGAGAGTGGAACTGGAAAAGAATTAGTTGCTAGGGCAATTCACAAATTATCAAAAAGGTCAGGTAATTTTATCAGTATAAATTGTGCAGCTATTCCAGATGATATTCTGGAATCGGAGTTATTTGGTTATGTTAAGGGAGCTTTTACCGGGGCTTTCAATTCTCGTGAGGGTAAGTTTCAAGCAGCGAATAAGGGAACGCTGTTTCTTGATGAAATTGGTGAGATGAGTTTGCGCTTACAAGCAAAATTATTACGAGTTATTCAAGAGAAAACAGTACAAAAATTAGGTAGCAATGTAGATGAACAAGTTGATGTCAGAATTGTAGCTGCAACAAATAAAAACCTTAGGGATGAGGTAGTAAAGGGCAACTTTAGAGAAGATTTACTTTACAGACTAGAGGTGGTTCATTTTGAACTACCACCTTTAAGAGAGAGAAAAGAGGATATATCTGTGCTTGCTCACCATTTCTTAGAAAAATTTAAATCCAAGTACTCCAAAAATATCTCAATGAGTCAATCTTTTATCGAGCCATTAAAAATGCATGAGTTTAGAGGAAATGTACGAGAATTGCAGAATATCATTGAAAGGGCTGTCCTTCTGTGTGATAGCCCGGAGTTAACCTCAAAAGATTTACCTGCTTATGTTTTAAAAAATATTGATGTAAAAGAGGAATATAAAACAGATGTTTGTGATAAGAAGGAGCTCCAGACATTTAATTTAGATTTTGATCGTATTAATTTAGTGGAGTTTTTAACCAATATTGAAAAAGAAATAATTTTGAGAGCACTTGAAAAAGCCGGGGGTAATAAAACTGTTGCCGCGGAAATGCTGAATGTTAACAGAACTACTTTGATTGAAAAAATAAAAAGATTATGCAAAGAAGCTGCTTAACTGCGTTAATTTTGATTGCAATTGGATTAAATACAGAATCTTTGTTTGAAATATCACCAATGTCTATGCAGAGTGCCATAGAAGTTATTAAAAATAAATCTGAGGATGATTTTAAAAACGCACTCGCTTATTTTAGTCTAGGTCTTGATGAAATTGCTTTTAAATTATCAAAAGAATTATCTATTCGAAAAAATATAACACTAAACCAGAGGGTTCAGGCTCTAATGCTCAGTGGTATCACGGCTTATCGTTTGGCTAATTGGACAGAGTGCGTAGATGCGCTTGAAAAACTTGAGTCTCTTAATGTTAAATCTCCCAGCTTACGGGATTTAAAAATTGTTTGTCAAATTAAGTCAGGAAATTCAAGCCAGGTTGAAATGCAATTAGAGGATGTAAATTCTCTTGATTTTAAACTTTTAGCCACTTTGCTTGAGTTGAGGATTAAGGAAAAAAACCATGAGGAGGCACTAAAACTTTTCAGAGCCCTACCTAATTCTTATAGAAACCTGTACCTTGGAGGGTTGTTAAAACTACTTCTTGAAAAAAAGGCATTCTTAGAGCTGGAGATGGTGGCTAACTTTTTCAACTTACAAAAATCGATTGGGATTGTAGTAAACATGATTGGCATCAACGTCGAGACTGATTTGGGTAAATTTAATGATCTTTTACAAAAACTAAATTTTTCATGAGTCTGATTGAAAAATCTGACACCATATTAACAAAATCTGATAAAGGCATTGAGCCTTTTTTATCAGCTATATTAGCTCATGAAGTTCGAAATCCTCTTGGTTATATGAAACTGGCAGTATCTGGATTAAACTCTTTAGTTCAAGATCCAAGAGGCAAAACTTTTATCGATATTATTAGTAGGGGAATTGATCAGATTAATTCAACCATAGAGCAAGTTCTCTACTGCTCTGATTGTAAAAAATTAAATCTAAATTTAATTAACATTACGGATGAGGTAACAACGATAGTTGAGAATTTTAATAAAAAAAGTATACGACTAATAACTCCTACAATTTGCTATTGGTATTCAGATTGTGTAGCTTTTCGGCGATTGATTACTAATTTAATTGAAAATGCTATAAAAGCTACAGAGAACATTCCGAATGATCCATTTATATTGGTAGAGGTTAAGAAGTTTGATGGAATTCTTTTAGTGAGGATACTCGATAATGGCGGAGGTTTCCCTGATGGTTTTAATGAAAAGTCTATTCAACCTGGTTTTTCTCTTTTTAAAAGAGGACTTGGTTTAGGGCTGTTTGTTTGTAAGCGTTTGGCCGAAAATTTGAATGCTCGGCTTATTATAAAAAACTCTGTTATAAATGGGCGTTTAGGAGCTCAAGTTAATCTAATTTTTAAATCGGTATGAGTAAGATTCTAATTGTTGAGGATGATCTTAATTTTAGGAAAACCCTGGTGATGTTTTTGAGTGAAAATTATGATCTAGTAGAGGCAGAAAATGGAGCAGAGGCATTAAAAATATTAGAGAATGAAAAAGATATAGATTTAATAATATCAGATCAGATAATGGAACCCATTAATGGGTGTGATTTACTAAAAAATATTAGACAGAGAGGTCTTAATACCTCTTTTATCCTAATAACTGCTTACGGATCGGTACAAACTGCTGTTGAAGCGATGAAGCTTGGAGCTAATGATTTTATTCAAAAGCCATTCTCTCTGTCTGATATTAAGAGAGCGATTGAGAGAGTTCTTGAGGTAAGAGAGGATAAAGGATTAAGTCTTCTCGATATAAAACTACCGATTGTTACAAAACATCCTAAAATGATTACATTACTAAAAATATGCGAAATTATAGCAAGAAGCGATTGTACTGTTTTAATTGAAGGTGAGTCTGGAGTTGGGAAAGAAGTCATCGCTAGAGCAATACATTCTATGAGTCCGAGACGCAATGGTCCGTGTATAGTTATTAATTGTGGAGCGATTCCAGATCATCTACTTGAGTCTGAGCTTTTTGGTTTTGAAAAGGGTTCGTTTACTGGTGCGGATAGGAGAAAGCTTGGCAAGATTGAATTAGCTCATAATGGAACTTTAGTGCTCGATGAGGTGTCTGAGCTGCCTTTAAACCTTCAAGTTAAGCTTCTCCGGGTTTTACAAGATAGAAAAGTTGAAAGATTAGGAAGCACCGAATCTCAAGAGATAAATTTCAGATTAATAGCCATATCAAACAAAAGCTTACTTAAATGTTGCAATGAAGGAAAATTCCGATTTGATTTATACTACAGACTTAATGTAATGCCGTTATTCGTTCCTCCTCTCAGGGAGAGGAAAGAAGATATACCTTTATTGGCTAATTATTTCTTAAAGAAATTTTGCCCAAAATTTTCGACGCTTCCGGCAAACATTTGTGAGAAACTTATGGAGTATGATTGGCCAGGTAATGTTCGTGAGCTTCAAAACGCTTGTGAAAGAGTAGCAGTCCTTTC
>CALHSA010000022.1 GCA_938038205.1 uncultured bacterium
TTATTGCAAATTTAATCGGTGGAGGTCTTTTAATTGGCATAACTTTTGAGTTAAAAAAACTTGGCACCAGGCTTGATTCGCAAGTTGCAACTCTAGTAATATCCGGGCTAGCCTTAACTCTTCCAGGAAGTTGGGTTTTAACCCTTGTTGTTTTTTTAACTCTAATGATTTTCATTATCTTTAATAACAAAGTTTTACTGGCAATTTTGTCCTTTATATTTAACCTATCAATCTTAAGTTTAATTTTGCTACTCAGAAACTATGATACTGCTACACAAACGTTAATTTTGGTAATTGGAGCAATTATCTTTGATTCAATGTCATACTTCACAGGCACCTTTTTTGGAAAGAATAAAATAGCTAAGAGTATATCACCAGCCAAAACTGTTGAAGGATTTCTAGGTGGATGTCTTTTTTACTATCTATTCTATTTTTCAATTAGTAAACACTTAAATCTAAATCCAATTTTTTACATTTTCCCATTAGTGTATTTTGTGGGAGATCTTCTGAAGAGTAAAATCAAAAGAGTGTTTGGCATAAAGGATTTTAGCAACTTTTTTGGACCTCATGGTGGTTTTCTGGATCGTTTTGATAGTCACCTTTACGCATGTATATATTTAAAGCTAATACACTAATTATGACGGTAATAGGTGGGATAATAATATTGGGAATACTAATAATCATTCATGAGTTTGGGCACTTTTTAGCTGCCAAACTGGTTAGAATCAAGGTCTATGAATTTGCAGTAGGATTTGGTCCAAAAATAGTTTCAAAATCTATAGGTGATACGGTTTTTAGTATTAGGAGTATTCCGCTGGGAGGATACGTTTCGCTTGCAGGCCTTGATGATCAGGGTGATTCTAACATTGATCCCAGTTTAAGTTTTAATAACAAATCTTACTTACAAAAAATTTTTGTTATCTTGATGGGTCCCTTTGCAAACTTTTTATCGGCAGTTTTCTTTGTTTGGGCAAGTTTATACTTTTATGGATTAGAAGTCCCAAGCAACCTTCCTATTGTTGGTGATGTTGTTTCCTTCTCACCAGCTTACAAAGCTGGTTTTAAACCTGGTGATCACATTCTGGCCGTTAATGATAAAGGGGTTTCCACTTTTTCTGAAATAGCGGATATAGTCATGAGCTCATCAGGTCAAGCCAAGTTTAAGATTAAGAGAGGAGAAGAAATTTTAGAGATTTTTGTTGAACCTGTCTTAGAATCTGAGGCCGAGGCGTTTCTTCGTAACCAGCAACCTACACGTAGATTAATTGGAATAATGACAAGTTTTGATTTTGAAGAGCTATCTTTTGTTCAATCTATGCAGCTAGCAGTGCTGAAGACTTACACAACAACTTTAATTATTCTTCGGGTTTTAAAGGGCTTGATTCAAGGACAAGTTTCAAAAAAAGAGTTGGCAGGTCCATTAACTATAGTCTCAGAGGCTGGAACTAATATCAAAAAGGGGGGAAGAGCAATCCTGCTTTTTATGTTCCTTCTAAGTGTGAATTTAGCTTTAATTAATTTGCTTCCTTTTCCCCTCTTAGATGGTGGTCATATTGTAATATTAACTTTTGAAAAAATTATTAACAGACCTGTTCCAGATTTAGCAAAAACAGTGTTGAATTATTTTGGATTAGCATTTTTAATAATTTTAACTGTCCTTGTTTTAAAGAATGATATTAAAAGATTACTCTTTAGTTAAAGCTCAGGATATATTTTCTTAATGTTTTGATAAAAAACTTCCCTTGGTCTTACACCATCAGAAGCCCCTAAAAGGCCCTCCTGTTCCATCCGCTCAACGAGTCGAGCAGCTCGGTTATATCCGATTCTCAACGCTCTTTGTATCATACTAGTAGAAGCTTGACCTTTTTGAACAACTATCTCCAAAGCTTTCTTGTATAATTCCTCATCAGAGTCCTCTTCTACCTCAATTGTGATTTGCGATTCTTGTTTGTCTGCGGCCTCGAGAAGCTCTAATATTTCAGGCTCATATGTTGGTTGACCAACAGATTTCAAGCTTTCAACGAAATCTTGAACTTCTTGATCAGAAACAAATGCTCCATGAACTCGTTTTAGTCCTAGTCCCCCTGGCAGCATTATAAGCATATCACCTTTGCCTAAAAGTTTTTCAGCTCCCATTTGATCAAGAATTGTTCTTGAATCAACCCTTGTTACCACTCTAAAACTGATTCGAGCTGGAAAATTAGCTTTGATTAATCCAGTAACAACATCTACGCTGGGTCTTTGAGTTGCCATAATTAGATGTATACCGGCGGCTCGAGCTTTCTGCGCTAATCGAATTATTAGCTCTTCAATCTCTCTTCCAACTGAAAACATCAAATCTGCCAACTCATCAATTATAATTACTATTTTTTTTAATGACGGAGTTTCGAATGATTTTAGAGAATTAAAACTATCAATATTTCTGACACCAAACTTTTGCAAAAACTTGTATCGTCGTTCCATCTCTTTAACTGCCCATTGTAGAACTACTTTAGCTTTTTTAGGTTCGGTGATAACAGGTGCTTTTAAATGTGGTATTCCTTCATATATTGATAACTCCAGCACCTTTGGATCGATAAGAATCAAACCTAAATCATCGGGACTATTTTTATAGAGAAGGCTAATGAGTAGTGCATTAATGCAAACAGATTTCCCCGTTCCAGTAGCACCAGCTATTAGAAGATGGGGCATGGCTCCTAAATCAACAACAACCGGCTCTCCAATTGTATCTTTACCTAAACATAAAGCTAAATCTCCAGCGTTTTGAAACTGTTTACTCTCAATTATTGAGCGCAGCCTAACTACTTCCCTCGTTGTGTTTGGTACCTCAATACCAATGGTTCCTTTTTTTGGTATAGGAGCTACAATTCTAATAGAGTGAGCTTTTAAGCTCATTGCAAGATCATCCTGAAGTGTTGCAACTTTGCCGACTTTTATGCCAGGAGCCGGTTCGAATTCAAAAGTTGTAACAACGGGTCCTGGATGAATTTCTGTCACTTTTCCTTGAACATTAAATTCATTCAAACTCTCTTCAATTCTTTTTGCTAATTCAGCAAGTTCTTTATTATTAACTGAGCCGTTACCCTTCTCAGCCAAGAGGATATTTATAGAAGGCGCTTTATAG
This sequence comes from uncultured bacterium, assembly GCA_938038205.1. Classification (GTDB taxonomy): domain Bacteria; phylum Bdellovibrionota_C; class UBA2361; order JANWWW01; family JANWWW01; genus CALHSA01. Next base: position 3,125 of record CALHSA010000022.1, read on the forward strand.
GATCTATTCTTTTTAGATTTTTCAGTTTTAAATTCGATTATGTTTGATGGGTTTTCTGGTACGTTAGGTGGAGTTTCCAGGTGTGTTTTTTGGGGAGCCTCTAGTCTTAAAACTAGCTTTCTTGAGGAATTAGATTGCTTTAGATCCTCAAAAGGTTTCATTTGCAAAGCTATGTTGGGTTTTTTTGGCTTTTTTAGATTCAGATTCATAATAAATTGGAGCAATACATCCTTTATGCCAATTAAAGCTGTTTTAATGAAATCAAAGGTAAGACCTAGAAAACCCATTAAGATTTTAATTACTAAATCTTTGCCTAGAGCTAAGAGAACAGCAAAGAAAATCAGGCTAAGTGCTACTAGTGCACTAGTAACAATTCCAAGAATTGAAACAAAAAAATGAGCGGGATGGTTTACATCACTCACCCCTCCTTTTAAGAAGAATCCCAACAGAGATAGAAGCAAAACGGATGTCGAGCGCTTTAATGAGTTAAAGGAAAAAGATAGGAAGGTTAGTATGAATGCTAATAGTATTTGATAAAAAGGAAATACTAAAGTTACACTACCGAGTCCTATCAAAAGATTTACTAAAATATCGTTCTTAAAATTCTCTAAGTAAGGAAGTGTTACACGACTAATAAATGTTACAACCAGTAGCAATGCAAAGAGCCGACCTGGCCAACCTGAAGTCCCGAACCTTACTGTAACCACCTTTGAAAATTCTATCAAAAATTTTTTTTTATAAAACTCTTGAAATCAGTGTTGAGAATAACTATTTTAGACTTGCATTATGTCAAGCAAACCAATTGATAAGCTTTTAGATGGTTTAAAAATGCTAGCAGAAGGTTACCTTGATTTGAAAACTCAGCTCGCGGATAGGTTAGAGATTGATTACACGGATATTGAGGAATTAAAAGACGAGGAGCTATCTCAGAATCTATACTCTGAGGTGAGGGCTATCCTAGAGAATTTTTTAGAGAGTGGAGAATTTTCCAGCTCGTTGTTAGGTTCTTTATTTAATGATCTATACGAGGGGTTACTTGAAATAGACCCTCAAGCTATGGAGGATGAATTTGATGAGGATGAGGAAGACGAGGATGATTACTACTATGACGATGAAGATGAAGAAGAGTAGACTCTTTTAAAAACTATCCTTTTTCAGCCTACAAGTTTCGAATATACTTTCAGCAAATTAAATAATTAGATGAAAGGTTATCAATGGTCCAGCAGGATTGGGCTTGTATTTGCTGCAGCTGGTAGCGCCATTGGATTAGGTAATTTTTTAAGATTTCCGGGAGTAGCTTATTTAAATGGTGGGGGTTCGTTTTTAGTCCCATACATTATTTGTTTCTTTCTTGTAGCTATCCCTTTGTATTGGGTTGAGTGGAGCCTTGGAAAGATGGGGGGTAGCCAAGGAAAGCACTCCGCCTTTGGCATTTTCTCAGTGTTTGTAAAAAATAGGTTTCTCAGGTCGGTGATTAGCGCTTTAGCTATTCTGGTTCCTGTAGGAGTTTATTTTTATTATGCTTTAATTCAATCTTGGTGTTTAGGTTACTTTTTATATTATCTTGGTTTTATTGATTTCCCTAATATTAAGGACACAGCAACAGCTTCACAATTTTTTGATCTAATCACAAAAAGAAATCAATCGGGATTTGCTCTCTCCATCTCTTTTTATATCTTGATAGCAACTTTAACTTTGAATTTTCTGATAATTTTTTTTGGGTTTATTAAAACAATCGAAAAATTTTGTTTATTAGCAATACCTTTAATGGCAGTGTGTGCTTTTGCCATTCTAGTTAGGGTTTTAACCTTGGGCACAGTTGATGAAAGTATGCCGGAGAGGAACGTTTGGAATGCATTGGGATTCATGTGGAATCCAAGAGGGTTAAGTGGCGATGAGAGTTGGATTCAGAATTTACTCTCACCGCAAGTATGGCTAGCAGCGTTTGGTCAGGTTTTCTTCTCAGTAAGCATAGGTTTTGGAATCCTGATACACTATGCTAGTTTTGTAAAAAAAGAAGATGACATCGCACTCTCTAGTCTTGGCACAGCATCAACTAATGGTTTTTTTGAGGTATGTGTTGGTGGTCTGCTTACCATCCCAGTTATTTACCTTTTTTTAGGAGAGAATTTTAGGGCTGACAGCTCTTTTAGTCTTGGATTTATATCAATGCCTCTTGTTTTTAATCAAATGTTTATGGGAGATTTCTTTGGATTAGTCTGGTTTTTAATGTTATTTTTAGCTGCAATAACCAGTTCAGTATCTATGATCTCACCTTTTGTATCATTTATCGAAGATTACTTCAAATTAAGTCAAACAGCTTCCAAGATAGTTGCCGTTGTTTTTCTTTCTATTGGAAATTTTATGGTATACATTTTTTCAGAGAACCTAAGCTTATTATCAACACTTGATTTTTGGGTTGGCACCGTTTGTATTTTTTTACTATCAGGCTTAATGCTTTTAAGTGGACTCAAGTATTTAGGCGTTGATAAAATCATAGAGACTTTAAAGGAAGGATCCTTGATAGATATTCCAAGGGTTGTTAAACCGTTACTAAGTTTTATAGCTCCATCGTTCTTTGTGGTAATTTTTGTGGGATGGGTTGTCAGAGTGCTCCCTAACCAGATGTCTGGGTATTTTTCATCTTTTGAGTCTGCTCTAGGAGTTTTTTTATCGGTTTTCTTGTTTATTCTCTTATTCTTACTATCATACACTTACTCTGATGAAAGATGACTGTTGACGGATTAATCTTCATGATCATCGGTATTACTCTTTTCTCGTCAATCTTTTTGTACTCAATAGTTAAAATTTTAAAAGCCGAGAGAAACAGAAATCAGAAGCCCGGAGAATTAGAAAAATAGCCAGCCCTTTAAGTAGGACTGGCAACATAATATTTATAATTTTTAAATTTGCGATATCTCAGAATCGTCTAGCCTTTTTATTTTCTCTTTATTTTGACGAGGCGCGAAAAAATCATCATCTTCTTGATCCTCTTTAACAGTTATAATCTTAGTTAGAGGTGCAGGTTTCTCACTTTTTTGAGGATTAGTAAAGGGGTTTGCTAGAGGTGAGTTTGTAACTTGGGTGCTGCTCTTTTTCTCAAAAAGGTTCATTATTTCATTAATCTTAGAAACGACATCTTGTACGGTTGATTTTAGATCAGCTGCCGACGCTGCTAATTGTTCACTCGCTGCTGAATTAGCTTGAGTACTTTTATCGAGCTCAGAGACGGATTGTGTTATTTGATTTATTCCTATACTTTGCTCTTTGTTTGCCGCAGAAATTTCATTTATTAAGATATTTGTTTTTTCGAGATTTTGAATTGTTTGTTTAAAAACCTCATTTAATTTACTGGCAACTTTAACACCAAGCTCAGTTAAATCGCGTGACTGAGCTAGTCTTTTGGCAGTTTCGCTAGCTGCCTGAGCTGATCTTTGACTTAGATTTCTAACCTCATCTGCAACAACAGCAAAACCTTTCCCAGCATCTCCTGCTCTAGCGGCCTCTACAGCAGCATTTAACGCTAAAAGGTTAGTTTGAAACGCAATGTCATCGATAATTTTTATAATTTGGCTTGTTTCATCAGCAGCAGCTCTAATATCTTTTATAACCTGCATCATCTCTGACATATTTTTCTCTCCTTGCTCTGCCAGCGATAAAACATGCTTAGATAAATTTGCACATTGGTTAGCATTTTCAGCTGCTGAATTGGACATTGATGCTATCTCTTCAATTGATGCTGCAGTAACCTGTAGGTTTGAGGCGCTTCTGGATGATCCTTCAGCCAAGGTTTGAGATGCATGAGCTATTTGGCTAGTCGCTTCATCCACTGTGGAAACTGATTCACTAATCTTGCGTATTGACTGGCAAATTTTATTAGACAACTTGGACGTAACAAACAAAACCAAAAGAATTGATATTACTCCAATACAGGAAACAATTAAGATAGAATTAAATTTAGCTCTATTAATTGGATCTAAAAAGAAACTTTCCTCTACTCTAAAAGCAAATCCCCATTTAGTTTTTTCGTCCCCTAGTGAAAATGGAAAATAAAAATTGTAAGTTTGAAGTTTGCTTCTTATGTGAGTACTCTTGTCTATCCCACTGTTTCCCTTTGATACCTCTTGCACCCACGGCACCTGATATAAATTAGGTAACTCAGGATGTTTTGATAAATCGTAATAACCGTCTTTTTCTGAGAGATTTAAAGCTTCAGCCAAGGGAGAATACTCAAAAATTACATCCCCTTTAGAGTTAACAACCACTAGCTCCATCAAATTAAAATGTAAATCTGAACTTTTTTTGCCTCCAAATTTTTTGAGTTCACTGTTTATTAATCTATGAGGAATTAAAACCACAAATTCACCAAACGGGTTATATTTTAGAAAACCTAACAACCTCTCCTGTTGAGCTGAATTTTTAACAAAGGTTGGGAAAAATGGATCCGTAAGAGCAAATTTTTCTGTATTTAACGCCACTGAATATCCTGTTAACTGCCCCAGATTTCTAAGAACCCCAGTTTGAGTAATTAAAACTTCAAGTTCGTTTTTCTTATTTTTAAATCCAACTCCGTAAAAGCCAAGCTCTTTAAGAAACCCCTGTAGTTTTTGATAATTTGTTAGCAAGGACTCAGTAATATTTTCATTTTTCTCATCAAACATCATAATTAATTCCTCTGCTTTGTTATACTGATTCTTTAAAATCAGCCCAAACTCGGAGGACAAGTTTCTACTAAATCCGGCAAACAATGATTCTGTTGTTGATTGATAATCTTTACTTAGTAAATAAACAGAATAAATAGCCCCAAGGCCTAATGAAATTGTTAGTCCAAAAACAAGTAGTACTAACTGACTTCTGAAAGTTAAACTCATAACACAAGTTTTGATTAAAAATTTGTTTTTTTGGTTACAGTTTTTAAACCCATATCACTTTAGTACTTGTTGAATTTTTTGCTCTAAGATTTCAGTGGTGAAGGGTTTGACAACATAATTACTTACGCCATTTTTAATGGCTTCAATAACACACTCTTTTTGGCCCTCAGCAGTTACCATGATAAAAGGAATCTTTGATAGTCTTTCATCGCTTTTCACCTTTTTGAGTAAATCGATCCCTGACATTCTCGGCATATTCCAATCTGATACTATTAAACAAACATCCTCCTGT
>CALHSA010000023.1 GCA_938038205.1 uncultured bacterium
TGAAGGGGTTGAAGTTGGTGTAGGTGTAAGGCTTGGAGTTGGGGTAGGACTAGGAGTACGAGTAGGACTTGGAGTTATCGTTGGCGTTGGAGTAGGGCTAGGGGTACGTGTGGGACTTGCAGTAGGTGTTAGAGTAGGTGTCGGCGTTGGTGAAGGGGTTGGAGTTGGTGTAGGTGTAGGGCTTGGAGTTGGGGTAGGACTAGGAGTACGTGTAGGGCTTGGAGTTATCGTTGGAGTTGGGGTAGGGCTAGGGGTGCGTGTGGGACTTGCAGTGGGTGTTGGTGTAGGTGTCGGCGTTGGTGAAGGGGTTGGAGTTGGTGTAGGTGTAGGGGAAGGTGTAGGGGTTGGAGTAGGCGTCCGAGTTGGTGTAGGGGTTGGACAAGTAACTGGCTGACAGATTCCTCCACCAAAAGATTGGGGTACACAGTTGTAGGAACAAATGTTACCAGAGGGGGTGGGACATGTGTAAGTAAACCTAACGGTATTTAATATAGACTGTAATGCGTTTGAGATATTATTAACATCAACATTCATATACGAACCTTCCGAGGCTATCTGTCTAAGGGTATTAACCATTGACTGTTTCTGAGAATCTGTACATCCATATGCGTTCTCTAAATCTCTATCATTGGGCTGATTTATATGAATAACGAATATTCGTGTGCCATTGGATTTTATGTTTTGGGCAGCTCTTATTGCCTCATTGGCAGCTGTGGGATCAAAACAGGTTGCTTCACAGGTTGTTTGGACCTCCGAGGCTGTTTTTAAGAAACGACCGGAGGTAACCAGAACAATATAGTTTGGAGATTGAGGATCACCCCATCCAGATCGAAGAACTAGGTCTGCAACTTTTAAAGCCGAGTCAACAGATGGATCTCCACCAGTACAAATGTATCCATCTTCAATTGCCCTAAAAAGATTAGTTTGATTTGTTAAAGATCCGTGGTTGACTCTTGGAAATCCATCGTAGTCCATACACAATCGGAAATAAGGATCCGGAAAATTTTTATCAAAATCCATCTCCTCGCCATCACGATTTGAACATGCTGGGTAAACATCATTAGGCTCTGTTAAACTAACATAGTTGCTAAATAAAAACTCAGATCGATTCATTGCTTGATAAAAATCCCACGAAAATTGAGTGGTAGGAAATGAGCATCTATTTTTTGCCCTATTAATAACGCAATTATGTGAATTTTGATTCTCAACTGTAACCATTCCGTACCAGAATCTACCAAGACCAATAGCTGGCCACTCAGTTGTTTGTTGAGCACGTGATACAAAATCCCTTAAACCTGCTTTGATTTTTCTCAGACTTTCATCAGAGACGAATTTTGATGTGTCAACAAATACTGCAAAATCCCCTTTTATTGAAGACGCATTACAAAACCCCTGAGTCTTGGTAGGGCATTTAACCCCATCAATCACTTTACTTTCACCCCCTCGACAAAAACCATTAGTGCATGGACCTGGATCTAAATCAGCAACACCTACATGAACTTTTCCATCTGTTTGATACTCTCCTTTAAAAGAGATCTCCAGCGTGTAACTGTTTAATCTTCCATTAGTTAATCGGACTAAAACTCCAAAAGGGGCTTGAGTTAAAACACTTCTAGCTAATCTTATATTCCCCTTGGAATCAGTTACAATTGATCCCGTTCCACTAGGTGTAAATGAAGCGTTTATGATTTCAATTCGTGGGTAACAGCTTGGGATGCCAATCACAACCCGCTCTAAATCTCCTGCTCCTTGAGACCTTGTAAAATGATACCTAACCCTAGTCTCGTTCTGGTTTCTCGTTACCACCTCAAATGAGACATTCCAACCATCAACAGTAACCCTTGCTTGAGAAATTAAAAAAATACCAAAGTTAAGTAAAAATAGTTTTAAAAAAATAAATATGATTTGCATATCTTACTAACTAGTTATGATTTTTTAATATAAACCGTTAACTTAGTCAAATAATATTTAGTTTTTTTATCAAAATTTTTGTTATAACTTTGGGTAATGAGCCGAATATTAAAACTTCGACCGTTTCTAGATTTTTCTAGGACAGAGGTCAACCAACAGGAGTATTTAGTGGTAAGTTGTAAATTAAATTTGTTGCAAACCCCAATATTAATAAACGCTTCTTTAACAAGTCTAGTTCAGATGCTTTATTATGGAACTGATCGATTTACTATTGAGCAAGTGTTTAAGGGACATTTCTCAAAGGATGATTTCGAGGCTTTTCTACGCTTTTTAGACGATAATCTTTTGCTTGAGTCGGAGAAATGGTCAGAAACTTTATCTTTGTTAACTTCAGAGTACTTTAATTTAAGTCTACGTCAAAGTTTTCTTGAAGGTAAATTATTCGCTCAAGATCCTGAAAAAAGAAGGGAGGAAATAAGAAGATTTTTACAGGAGGTTTCAATTTCCTCTGCGTTGACAGATCCAGATTTAATTATTCTTCCTCACATAGATTACTTAAGAGGGTACAAAGTATACTCGAGTGTTTTGAAATCAATATCCGGTTTTAGAAAAAAGAGAAGATGCCTATTGATTGGAACTGATCATAAATTTACTAGAAGATTACTTTCACTTAGCAATAAAAGTTATGGAATAAGTGATTTTATTGTTCAAGTAGACCTTCCGTTTGTTGACCAGGTTAAAGAGAAAGTCGGAGAATGGATTTTTGATGATATGTTTAATCAAAAAACTGAGCATTCGTTAGAAATAACTTTACCTTTTCTAGAATCGGTTTGGAGCAAGGATATGGTTACCAGTTTTGTTACTATGGGATCCATTGAGAATTTTAGAAACGCAGATCAGTTAAAAAGTTGGAGTGATTTTTCGGCAGCGTTTAGAGGTTTTACAGAAATTCTAAACAACAAACTAGAGGAAACAGTTATTATTTTAGCAATTGACTTCTCACACTTAGGTAAATATTTTGGTGATCCTTTCGAATTAGATGAAGCTACACTAAAAGAGACCAAAGATTTTGATCATAGCCTACTAGACGCTTTCTTTAACAGTTCTTCAGATAAGCTATTTGAGAAACATCTTAGTTTAAACTTTAAATTTAAAGCTTGCGGTTTTTCGAGTTTAGTTTTTGTAAAAGCTGTTCTGGAGAGCCTAGGTGCTAAAATACTTCCCTGGGCACAGTTTTACGAACAGAGTTTGACTCACAATAATAATTGCCTAGTTTCTTTTTTTGGGGCAGTATGTAGGTTCTCTTGATTTTTATAGATTACTGTGAAACTTTTCCCTAAAAACTCCAGCAGGTTGCAGATTAATTGAATATTTTATTTTTGATGGTTTCCCGGTTATTAATCCTCGGATCGAAGAAAAGGTCATAGGTCCTTCTTTAATACTAATGCTCCTATTAGCTATTTGAGAAAGCATGTTTGCGTCTGAGCAAGCAACAAATCTGACTCGTTCAGATCTTAACATGTTTTGAATTTCAATTATTGACTCTTCGTGCAAAATATCGAACGTAGTTAAACCCCAATCCTTGTGTAGAACTTCAATACATTGCATTCTGGCAGGGGTTAAATCAACTTTTGTTGGTAAAATAAATCCTGAGGTTAATTCAACAAGATCAACCAAAGCTTGCATTTTAGATATTTGAGATATCTTAGTTATTGATTCAAATCGTCTTATAAACTCTGTAGTAACTTGTTCTGGCTCTGATGGGGGGAAAAAACAACTGAAAGTGAACTTTTTGCAGTTTAAGAATTCCACACCCACCTGCACCACTGGAATTGCTAAAATACCAAGCTCTTTTAAATTGCTCAAAGTTAATGACCAAATCTTGATATTTTCATTTCTTACAAGACCAGCTACACAAACCCTCTTAGAGTGGATTAATTTAGGGAGGATCTCAGGAATTTTATCATCTGGAATTGAGAATACTGGGTCATTAAAAACGGGTAAATGGATTAAAAGATCTACGATTCTACCTTTTTTAAAAATCTTTTTAGACACTAAAATTGAGATGCAAAATTTTTGGCAAAAGATTTTATAATTCAGTTAAATGAGTGAGCCGACCCGGGAGATTTTTTTTAATTTACCGTCAATTTGGAACAAGGTTTTCATGTACGTGTTATTTTTTATCACTCTTCTTTGTTTGTTTGGTTTGATCGCAAGACGGGTAAGATTGTGGGGGTTAAAATTTGCGGTTTATTCCTCTGTTGATTTTTTTAAGAATCTGCTCTTTCAGAGTGATTTGCTGCGCAAAAAAACAACTGGTTGGAGTCATTTCTTCATTTACTTTGGTTTTCTGGTTTTGGTTGTAACCACTACATCTGTATTCCTAGATTATGATTTAGGAATAAAAATTTATAGGGGTAATTATTATCTTATAATAACTTTTTTAAGTGATTTAGCTGGATTATTAATCATAACTTTGTGCTCAAGTTTTCTTTATAGACGATATGTCTCTAGGGATGAGTCTCTTGTTAGCTCTAAAATGGATCTAATTTTTACGGTGGGGCTTATACTGTTGTGTCTACAAGGTTTTATACTCGAGGGTCTTCGAATAACGATGACTTCAGATCCATGGCAATCATATTCGTTTGTGGGAATGTTATTTTCAAACTTTTTTTCGGATTTTTCCGCGGTTTCTCTTAGTAATTTTCATTTTATTAATTGGTGGTTTCACACAGTAACTGTATTTGCTTTTTTTCTTTTACTTCCATACACTAAAGCGTGGCATCTTTTGACTGCTCCTTTAAATTTACTTCTAAAACGAGATACCTCATTTTCAAAGTATCCAGGTGTTTTATCAAAATTTGAATCTGGTGAACTTGATTCAGTAGGTTATAAAAAAATAACGGATCTTGATTATAAAAATCGATTAGATTTGGACGCTTGTACAAGTTGTGGGAGATGTCAGGAGGTGTGCCCAGCTTTTGCGTCTGGAAAGCCGTTAAGCCCAAAGTGGTTGATCCTTCATCAAAGGAGGGTTTTTTATTCAATCGCCAAGCAATCTAGTTCTGGTATCTTTGAGCGAATTGATAATCTAATGCTGGAGGCTTTTTCTCCTAATTATGAATTCATATCAACAAATGATAAACTTAACGCTGCTTTAAAATTTCAGGGTCCAGAGCTTATGGGAGATGTTTTTGATCCCGATCTTTACTGGTCTTGTACCACTTGCAGGGCATGTGTTGATAGCTGTCCTGTTGGAATAAACCATCTTGAGCATATATTAGAGGCGCGAAGAAACTCTGTAATGATGGAGGGGAGGGCTCCTTCTGAAGCACTTTCAACTCTTAAAACATTACAACTACGACAAGTAGCTCAAAATTTAAGATCCTCTAAGAACCTGTTTTTTGAGTCCTTAGGCGTTAAAATTTTAAGACCAGGCGACAGTGTGGACTACTTGCTTTGGGTTGGATGTATTTCAGTGGGAGATAAGAGGAAGGAGGAAATACTGAGATCCTTAGTTCTAATAATGCAAGCAGCTAATTTAGATTTTGGAGTGTTGGGAGATACAGAAATATGCACAGGTGATCCTGCCAAAAGGATTGGGGATGAGATAACGGCCCAAACACTTGGAGCTCAGGTAAGAGAAATACTAAGGAGCGTACAGTTCAAAAAGTTAATTACCCACTGTCCCCATTGCGCTAACATCCTTCTAAGGGAGTATCCGGTAGATGACCCAAGCTTCAAGATTGAGGTAATGCATCACACTCAACTAATCAACGATTTACTTCAAACTGGTAAGATTAAAGTTAAGGGAAATAACAGCACATTCGTCATACATGACCCATGTTACTTAAGTAGGTTTCTTGGGATCACAGAGGATCAAAGGTCAGCTCTACTACAGATTGGAAAGGTTACTGATCCAGAGCAGTCAAAAGAGAGAACATTCTGCTGCGGGGCAGGAGGTGGACAATACTTTTATGATTTAAAGCTTGGAAAAAGGGTAAACTATGTAAGGGCTCAGCAGCTTACTCAAGTTAAAGCTGACTTAATTGTAACTATGTGTCCATTCTGCAACCAGATGATTAATGATGGGGTAGATATGCTGGATGAGAGAAGGCCGGTAAAAGACATAGCAGAAGTAGTTTCAGAAAATTTGTAAGCTATTAATGTGCCCTTAGCTCAGTGGATAGAGCACTTGGCTACGAACCAAGAGGTCGGGGGTTCAAATCCCTCAGGGCACGTTTTTTTTAAAACAAACATAACATCTATAGGTGAAGGTTGAGTTATCTCAAAATCTGAATACTCAGATACTGGACAAAAATACGCTGTATGCTAAGTACTTTCTAGGTCAGATCTCTGCTGGACAGCTGGCTGAAAAATTAAAAGTTTTGAACTCGATCGAAGCCCACTACGAGATAAAAGCGGCAAAAAAAAACCTGCTCTCCATAACTTACTTCAAAGATGTTCCGACAGATAAACCAGGAGAACAATTAGCCCAAACTGTTACAGATATTAAACCGGTAACTTCAATTAGTGAGGCTCGAAGGTTACTAGAGACGGAGACTTGCGTTGAGAAAATTCGGGAGCTTCAAAATTATTTAGATAAACAGAGAACTCAAATTTTACACAACAAGGTTAATCTGATTATATTTTTGCAAAACGTTATTCAAGATTTAAATCTTAAAGCCCAGAGTACGCTAACGTCAATTAGGTTACGCATAAAAGAGGGCTTGAAATTTATTAGAAAGGGTTCTTTCAAATTCACAAACTTTAAAGCACTATCTAAATATATAGTTGCTAGAGTCAAAGCAATACTATCAATGAGCCATAAAAAAATTCGGTTTAAACGCCTTGGACAAACCACTACACACGTTAAAGACAATGTTAGTAACATATCAAAGAAATAGTGATAAGATGTGTAGCGTTTTTAATTTTTTTACTGTTATCCTGTAAAGAGGAGACGGTACAATCTAGAGAGAGATTTTGTCAACTGTTAAGGTTGGACGGAGGCTTAAGAATTTGGAGAGAGTATGTTAACTCAGTTCCATTGGATAATAAAGAGTGCCCTTCGTGTGCTGGATTTCGAGTTTATCTTTTTAATTCTTGTAAGTCGGAAACTGATACAAATGAACTTCAGAGAATTCCGCATCCTGAGTTTTCTATTGTGATTGAAGATTTGAAACGAGATAACTTAGGAGCTAAGTTGTTTGACTCTTTAAAGTACTATTGCTCTAAACTGGATTTTGATAAAGCTGAAGAATATTTAACTGAGTTTTGTAAAATAACTGTTTTCGAAAATGATTAATATTGGGAAATTAATTATTCTACTTGGAGTGTTACTTATAGGAATGGGGCTTTTGGTAATGGTGTTTGATCGAGTAGGATTGGGGAGGTTGCCCGGCGATATCTTTTACCAAAAAGAGAACTTTAAAGTATATATACCAATTACTACAAGTCTTCTAGTATCACTTATTTTGACAATAATCTTAAACATTCTGATTCGGAAGTAGAGCGGTGGAGAGATTCACATCGCTTACTCAGCGTATACACCAACGCGCTAGCGATTTGGAATCTAATTTAAAAAAGGATAATTTTGGGGATTTTATTGAATCGAATCTTGAACACCTTTTCAAAATAGTTCATTTTTTACTTCTTCTAAAGGATTTCACTGGTATCGGTTATTTAACTCAGTTAAATAACCTTGTTGCAAGATATGAGAGGTTTGAATTTTCAAAGGCTCTTAAAGTTTATCAAATTCTTTGGACAAGACTACAGGGCTTCACAAATTTAGAAATGCCGAACCTTGATATTGAAACTGAAATTGATGCTCTAGCTTTTTTTGCAGCGGCAGATTTTGAATCAGGAAGGCTGGAGGATGCTTCTGTAGCTGATTTAATTAAAGTAGCTAGTTATGACCTTAGATTAACTGGATTTTTCTTACTAAAACAGTTCCTAGATGGTTGTGAGATTGGAGTTTGTAGCCCATTGTTTGAATTTTTAAGAGAAACAGAATTTCTCCAAATCTTAGAACTTGATGAGGAATTAAAAACCTTATCACCAAGGGAATTAATCATGTGCTTATCCCCAGATCAAGCGGTAAAACTAATCCCAGATTATTTAACTAAGGGAGTGATAGAGGATACAGATCCAGTGATAAGGAAACTAATCAGCTACTTTAGATCGAGAGAGAACCAGGACCATGAAGTTCTGCATAATCTTGGCATTCTTGCCGCTAGTAGTGGTGAGAATGAGCTAGCAGTAACTTGGCTAAGAAAGGCTTTGGACTTGAGGCTGCAGATTTTTAGTGAGGAATCAGAGGAGATTAGCCTTACAAAAAGAGCTCTGGAAACTGTTTCCAATATTACGCAGGATGGTTTGCCAGAGACTGATAATATGAGTGAAAAAGAATTTTTAGATTTTATTTTAGCGAAATTACAGACTGATGAGGTTGAGCACGTTATTTTTTTAATTAAAAATAGGTTAAAGGATTTATGATTTTAGACATATCAAATTATTTTGATTTGCATTTTAAATTATACATAAAACATGAGGGGAATAACCCTACTGGGACTCAAAAAGACAGGGTAGCAAAAATGCACGTTTTAAATTGTTTATTTCTTGGAGTAAAAAAAATGGTAGCTGCATCTTGTGGTAACTTTGGAGTAGCTCTTTGTTTTTATGGAGCTAGAAGAAACTTGGAGGTTGAGATCTACATACCCACAGCTTATGAGAGTCCAAGAGTTAGGGAGATTGAGGAGTTTGGGGGAAGAGTAGTTAGATACCCAGGAACGTATGAGGAGTGTGTAAAAATAAGCTCAGAGATAGCGAAGGAGAACGGTTGGTACAATGCTAATCCTGGTAAGGAGAATATAATCTTGGAGTATTGGGGATACAGCAGCATTTTCAAAGAGATCATTGGGGAACTTCCTCAAGTTAGCTGCATTGGAGTTCCTGTATCTAATGGAGTTACCCTTGGAGGATTAGGTTTTGCAGCAAAATTGTATGATTATAAGATTCGTTTTGTAGCTGGGTCATGCTTATCAAATCCAATTGCCCTCTCTGTTGAAAGGCATGAACCTTATAAGCCTCTTGAGGGTTTAACACAAAATGAAACAGAGATTAATGAGCCCCTTATAAATTGGGATTCTTTAGATGGCAGTAATGCTGTTAGAGTTATTCAAGAGTCTCAGGGCTTTGCGATGAGATTTTCAGATGAGGAGTTATTGTCGTTTAGTAATTTTTTAAATGAAAGAATTCCTCTCTCTTGTCACCCTGCCTCTGTGGCGGGTTTATTAGCAATCCTTGCCCGCAAAAGCAGTTTTACCCCCGATACTGTTGCTGTTGGTCTTATCACGTCTAAAAATTATTAGAACCATATAAAAAATTTTTTGGATATCCTTACTGAGCTTTAAAGCGGAATGGAAAAATTTCATTCAGTTTGATATGAGTAGATTTTTTACTATTAAAAAAAGTAATTTATATCGAAATAGAGATATGATTATAAGTATCAGGCTATGACGAAGTATATTGGCGAAGAAATTCAAACGCTTAATGAAGGTTGGACTCTATTTGGAGCAAGAATTGATGAATGGCTTGCAGGAGCAGGCTCTGGATTTTTATATCTTATAATTGTTCAACTATTTTTCCGCCAACCTCAAGCATCGGATGCTTTTGTACTAATTTTATGCATTGTTGTGGTAACGTATTTACTTCGAACAATTAGATCGAGATTTCCAGATGAAAAAAGGGGTATGCTTCATGCTATGTGCGATTTAACTGGCATAACTCCTCCTGATATTCCCCCACCAGCGTCCTTTCGAAAATATTGGTCTGGAATACCTAGTACTAAGAATAAACATACTCAGTTCATTAGGCTGGGTTTTGATAAGCTAATTTTAGAACTCTATCAAAAAAATGAAACAAAACTCCAAAAATAAGGTGGATCTTAAAGATTTGATTGAGTCAACTAAAACAGATACAAAAAAAGATGGAGATTTAATTAGGAGGTGGGAGGATGCTCTTCAAAAAGCAAACTTTTGGAGAGCCATGTTTTTACTCCAGCTCCCGGTCTCAGTTTTTGCACTGGTTTTGGCTGCTGTGATTTTTATTAACAGGAATATTACTCTTAATGTTCCTAAAGCCCCGTTGCCAGGAACATACGCCATACAAGATGTACCAGACTATGAGTTTATTAATTTTGCGATTAATTTCGCTAATCTAGTTTTTAGCTTCACGCCTGCGAATATTGAGCCGCAGTATAAGATAGCCATGAGATTTCTAGCTCCTACTGCTCAGAAAACTTTCTCAGAGTATTTTCTGAAACAGGAAGTTGGGATTGTTAAAACAACCTCGGTTAGCCAGATTTTTAACATAAATCCATTTAAGATAAAGGTACAAAGGGATAAAAATACAGTCTACGTTACCTTGGGAGGTGAGAGAATACGTTTAATAGCAGGCAAAGAAACTAGGGTTTCAGAGGCTTATACACAGATAGTTCTTAGAACTTTTCCTCACAATAACCTTAATCCGTATGGCATAATGGTTGTAAATTTTAAAGATTTGAGTGATTCAGTTGACTAAAGTTTTTGATTCTATAATAAAGGATGTATAGAGTACGGCTATTATTAGTTGCTGTAAGTATTATAGCATATGCTCGAGACATCGTTTACTCTTCGGGTGAAGTTGAAATATTTGTTCTTCCTGGGGAAGCAACTCAGGTGAGATTTGAGGGCGAGGTGGCTGGTGGTTTCAAGAAACAAGCCTCCTCAGTTACGGTAGAAAAAGTTGGAACAGATTTAATTATTTTCCCTCAAGACAACTTACCACCAGATGGTGAATCGATTCTTGTTCGATTGACGGATGGTACTACATACGCTTTAAGAGTAAAACAAGCTCCTGATCATTCAGCTCGAGATGCAATAGTTTCGATTAAGGATTCTCGTGCAAAAATTACACCAGCAGATCAAGATGAGTTCCCTAAATATAGGGATAGGCAGTTTATTTATCCAACACAATATCAGGTTGCCGGGCTTATGAGAGAGTTAATTTTGGTCACAGAGTTTAACAAGTCAAATATCCCGGGATATCGAGTTTCTGAGTTGGGCGCTGGTCAGGAATTGGTGAACAATGGACAGATTTCTGCAAAACTTTTACGCATGTATTTAGGGCCGCAGCTTTGGGGTTATGTATTAGAGGCACGAAATTTAACGAATCAGGCTATTAAAGTGGATCCAGCAATCTTTAAAATTAATGGCACTAGAGCCATCTCCCTGAGTAATTGGGAATTAGAGCCTGTAGCAAGTAACAACTCCAAGGCATTTGTTTATGTTATTACTAAGGCAAGGTAACCATGCAGGGCATAAAGGATCTAATAACTAAAGTTAAAGAGGATAAAAGGCTTTTAAGTTTAATTATTGGAGGTATTATTTTCGGTTCTGCGTTTCTTTTGATTCTTCCAAGCACAAACCAGAAATCCAAACAACAGGCGTATAAAAATCAAGATTCAACTTCTTTTCGATCATCTCAAGGAGATCAGGTATACAAAGATCTTCTAGAGCGTTTTAGTTCAGATTTAGAGCGTTTATCGGAGGTGACTCAGAAAACACAGCAAGAGTTAGAGACTCAGAAGCAATTGTTAGCAGAACACCAAGAGAGGACAAAAGAGATATTTACAAAGTTGGTGGAAAAGATGGCTGAAAAACAGTCTTATCCTCAACAAGCAGCATCTATAGAGGGTGATTTAAGAGGAAAGATGAGCTCTGGGGAAATGCAGAAGTTAGAGATGCAAAAATTCATGGAGAGTGCTCCTACTATTCCTGTGGTAGCTCCTGCTAAGCCAAGAAGATCGGCCGTTATAAATGCGGGAGATGCCGTTAGGGTTGAGTTACTTTCAGGAGTCAATGCTCCAGTTGAGGGAAGCCCGTATCCAGTAGTATTTAAGGTAGTTGGTGATATCATTGGACCTAACAACACTACATTACCTGTTGGAGAAGCAAGAATTTTAGCAGCTGCTCAAGGCTCTTTGATAGATCAGAGGGTATTATTTAGATTAACTAGTATGACCTTATCGTTACCAGATGGTAGTAGAAAAGAGGTAAAAATTGATGGCTGGGTTGTAGGGGAGGATGGTATAAGAGGTTTGCCTGGGATTCTAATAGATCCTCTATCTGAGAGACTTTTGGGAGCAGGTATAGCTGAGGGAGTTAGAGGATTAGGTCAGGGAATAGAGGCTTCACGAAGAAAAACTAAGGTAGACCACTTTTTGGGGCTCTCTTTTGAGGATTTTAGAGGATCTCCACTAGAGTTGGGAACTGCTAAGGCACTTCAGGGAATAGCTGGTGTTTACTCTGATGCGATAAAACAACGGGCAGAGCTTTTAACGCC
>CALHSA010000024.1 GCA_938038205.1 uncultured bacterium
CTGAACCCTGGATATCTCTCCTATCCTCATGTACTTGTTACTCTAATCGGCTTTTCTCTATTAAAAGTTTAGGTTTTTTATAATTTTTTTAAAAAGGTTTTAAAACCTGCAGTTTATGTTTGAATTTGCCTTATTTAAGGCACAAAAACCAACTACGTGATAAGCAGTTCCTCTTGATTTAAATCTAGAATGAGCGTACAATAATAAACATTCCGCGGGGTAGAGCAGCCTGGTAGCTCGTCGGGCTCATAACCCGAAGGTCGTAGGTTCAAATCCTACCCCCGCAACCTAAGTTTAAGCTTTAAGTAAGAATTTGAACCTGTTTTATTAGCTTTTAATTTCCATCAATACTCTTAAAACATTAACAACCCTGTTGAGTATTTATTATCTATACTTTTTACTACAAAGATTCTATTAAGGTCTTTAACAAACTCACCACTTGGAAGAAGCCCAGCTCTCTGAACTGTTAAAATATTTGAGCCTTGAGGGAAATACTGTAGTATCCTACTTAAATCAATACACATATAAGCTGATTCCATAAATTTGTCAACAAATAAGAAACAAACTGTTCCAAGCGGAGATCTAAAGCTTAATTTTATAAGCTTATTCTTTTTTAGTGCCACCTGACGTTTACGTAATAAAACCCCCTGGGAGTAAACCTCAACCCTCCTAGTAGAGGCATCATCAACTGAGAGTGCTACTCTTACCAAGGGAAGCACTGGATTCCTTTGTTTCTTGGGGAGCCGTATCTTTACTGATTCAATTAATACATTAGGCCTGTAAGCCGCCGAGACAACAAGCTGATTCCGGATAAGCTGCGAGGTTGTAAGCCAGGGACCAAGACTAAGTCTAGCCCAAACCTGCTTTATCTCCCTATCAACCCCAGATGCCAGTACAACCTGAGTAACTATAGAATCAATCTGCCTAAGCCCTGCTATTATTAGTGACGCAGTTTGAGCATCATCCGCTCTAAACTTTAAAGCCTTGTCTAGAACAGTTTCATACGCTTTAAGATAACTTAAAACAGTTATGTCTTGGTTCTCTACTCGTTTTTGTAATGCTCTTAACTCTCTTTTTGCTGATCTTCCAGCAGATTTAAAATCCTTACTTAACAGAATTTTATAATCCTCACTCTCAATCAATGCCTCAACAAGTCTGTCCTCCCTTCTTTGCTCATCAAGTTTAGCCCTTCTCTCAGTAAATGGAACCTGAGGCATATTGGTCCTAGGTATTTTGGGGGTAATTTGTAGTTTTTTAACAAAACCAGATAGCTCAGGCGCAAAAAATATTACAAGCGAGACTATAAAGAAAACAAATGGAACAAGATACTTCCTCACCTTAGTATGTTATAGTATCTTTTTTTTGAAGTGTTAATAAGTACTTCCCTTTTTAAATAATTTAAAAAATACTCTACATACTTTTCACTAGACCACTCCCGGGCTCCTTTGATGACCTTGGTAAGACTAAAATCTACCGGATCGGGAAAATTAACCAGATCCAAATTACTATCAACTAATATCGTAGCGGGAACCGCGAGTATCCCATACTTTAACATTTGCTTACCAAAAGGATCTAAAAAAGTATCAAAAGCAAAATGTTCCGTAAGCATTCTTACGGGTTTTACCTGGTCCCGAACTGCAACAAAAACTGGATCAATTAAATGATCAACTTTTTTAGTAAAATCAACAATGCTACCTAACTCACTAACACATACTGAGCACCAGGATGCCCAAAAATGAATAATCCTAAACCGACCATTATCTGAGGGTCTAATCCTAACAAGCTCACCATCCATGCTTTTAAAATTAAGTGAGTAACTAAAGACAGTATCGCAACCAAGTAGGAAAAACAAACAACAGAGAAAAATTACCAGGTTATTTCTCTTTATACCCGTACCTTCGTTTAAATTTATCTACCCTTCCTTCTACGTCAATTATTTTCTCCTCACCTGTAAAGAAAGGATGACAGTTACAGCAAACAACAACCCTAATCTCCTCAATAGTTCCTCCTGTTACATACCGGGCACCACACCCTGTGCAGAATACCGTTGCGTTCTCATAAAAAGTCGGATGAATCTGATCCTTCATTTACTTTAGTTTAAGAAAAATCTTATTTGAAAACAATTTTATGAAAACTAGAAAAAAATTAAAATATTATCAATGCGCTTATTTTTACTAACGCTGTTTGTGTTAGTTGCAGATGAATCAAACTTAGAGTTAAAAATGGAGGATGAGGTTTGTATTCAGGTTATAGCTTGTGGAAAAGATGGAAAATGGTACCCAAATCCTTGCAAGGCTGAGAAAGAAGGGGGTGGGGTTGATCCAACTAATAAATCATGTGAAGAGAAAAGCTCAGAGAGAAATCTTAATAAATGAGAATAGCAGTTCTTGGAGATATTGTTGCTAACTGGGACCAGCTTGAAACAGAAACTGAGAGCCAGATTGAATTTTTTGACACAAAAAAAAACCCAGACTCACCGTATCCAAGTGTTGACTACCTTAATGTAAATCTTTTTGATGTTATTTTAGGCAAAGATGCCAGTGAGGTAGCTAAACAAGGAAAATTCGTTGGAAATATCACTCAGGGTTCTTTAGATAGCTCGTTTTGGGTTCCTGGAAGTAAACCTTGCAAGATTGCTAACCTTCTAAATCCAATCGCGCTTCACTCTTATTTAATTGAACAAGGGTTTGGAGTAAAAGCTGACTATCATATAGCAATAGTTTCCTTAACCGCTGCTGGGGAAACTTTCACATCAGACCTGCTAGCTCAAACAGCCAGTGTTATAGCAGGAAAATCAGACGAAATAGAACCACCTCAGCTAGCCTTTAACCTAATCTACTCTAGAGGACTAAATAACTCCGATACATTAGATAAAAGTATAGACACAATAATTACTCCTGCTTTAAATGTTCAGATTTTAGTTAGCATTTTTCAGCAAGCCAAGTTAACTCAATCTAAGTTAAATCAAGATTATGTTGAGTTGTATTATACTGATATGTTAAGTGCTGTAGATTTAAACATAGGTAACAAACCTATAATATTTAATTTTAGAAAAACTGAGCTTCTAGGAATTGTATACTCAGTAGCCGATACAGTTAACCTATACACAGCTTACTTAAAGGAGTATCTTCAGAATTTAAAAGAGTCCCTTACTCAAGCTTAAGCCTTAAATCAAGCTTGATGTTACCTGGGAAAAGCTCGTTTAAAACCCTGTTTTTTAAGCCCCTAAGGTAGTTTTGAGGTACGGCTTTATTATTCTTAAATTTTAAAAAAATCGTATCACACTCAAACCTAACACCTAAAAGATCATTTAATTTACTACCCAACAGTGGAGGAGGAAAACTTTGAATAACTTTATTAACTAGATCAGTAAGTTCCTGATTATCTACTGACCATTCCCAAATCTTGATAGCAGTCGATAAAATTTTTGTTGAACTACTTTGTTTTAAAGCTGTTGTAAATATTACAGAAACAAAAGCGGGTATAGCTTTAATGAAATCCTTTGTTTGAGCACCGTTTGCTAAGTCCCATTTGTTTACGACTACAAAAAAACGTTTAGCTCTTTTGCTAATCAGGCTCATAATCTTCTTGTCTAAAGTTGTAACCCCATCCTCTGCTGATATAACAACCGAGATTACATCTGAAAACTCTATGGCTTTACTTACCCGGTTAGCAACGTAAGCCTCAAGTTGTGTCTTTTTGATACCCTTTTTAAACCCTGCACAATCAAAAATCCTTATATTCATGCCGTGATACCTAACGTAATACTCAAGAAAGTCCCTAGTTGTATGAGCTTTGGGACTAACAGTTGCAAGCTGCCTTTGACAAATTAAATTAAAAAGAGAGCTTTTACCAACGTTTGTCCGCCCAACAAGTGAGATTGTTAACGATTTTTTACTAACAAAGGATGCATCCCTAGGTAATAAGTACTCTTTTAGCTGTAAGATACCCTCGCCAGTTTTTGCACTTACATAAAAGTAAGGAATTGAACGGTACTCTAAATTTCCAAGAGAACCTAAATCAGATTTGTTAAAAACAAGCACAGTTTTTACTTTTTTTCGTAAAAGGAGCTTTAAAAACTCTAATTCTAAACTGGAGATTCCTGTTGGAGCTTCAAGGATTAAGCAAACATATCTACAACCAGTTAGATTTAAGAACTCTTCCAACTGCTTTACACTCTCAATTCCTCGAGTATCAACCAGAGTAACGGAGTCATTAACTCTACGAAAAACATTATCTATTGTAGTGCCTGGAATGTTTGAAACAATCTGAATCCGGTCCCCAAGAAGCCTGTTGAGTAATGATGATTTACCTACATTTGGTCTACCAATAAAAAACCACTCAATCACTCTAGCTTATAGCCCTAAGTATTTTACGGCCTGAAAAGCAGCATTTCGCTCAGCAACCTTTTTTGAAGGACCCTTCCCCTCAAATTCTTCACCAGAGGGTAGGCATAACTGGACAGTAAAAGTTGTGTTATGCTCTGGTCCCTCGCGAGATACAAGGTTATAAACAGGCACTCCAAGGCCTTGAGATTGACACCACTCTTGAATTAAGGATTTTGGATCAGATTTTATTACCTCACTGGTGCTTGGAAAACGAGGGTTAATTAATCTTCTAACAAGCGAATTAACCGTGTCAAAACTACTATCAAGATAAATCGCACCTAGAATAGCCTCAAATACATCACACAAAGTTCTCTGAGTTATGATGCCCTCCTCACCATTTATAATTCTAAAAGGGGTTGTAATATCAAGCTGCTCAATTATTTGAGCAACAAACTGCTTGCTTACGATGTAACCTTTGAAACGAGATAGCAATCCCTCATCCGAGGTTCGAACCTTTTCAAAAACAATTATTGCTACAGCAGCGTTAAAAATACAATCTCCAAGAAACTCAAGTGGCTCATAGTTTTTTACCGGATCTTTAATTGGATGAGTTAAACTTTGAAGAAGAAATTCTCTGTTAGTAAAGCCGTAATCAATTCTCCCCTCGAAATCGATCAAAGCCTTAAGAATCACTGAATCCATCTGTTTATAACCCCTCCACCAAGAATATACGTATTTGATTCATCATACAGTACAGCAGCCTGTCCTGGTGTTATAATTGAAAACTCACCATGCAAGTTGACCCTAACTGAGGTTGAATCAAGTTCCTGCACCGAGCATCGTATAGATTTGTGCCGACTCCTTACCTGTATCAGTCCAGAAAATGAACCAGGTTTGGCATGCCAAACCCAGTCTGTTACAATGAAACTAGGTACATCTAAAAAGCTCTTTTCACCAACAACAACAGTCTTTTCATCCGGTAAAATACCAATAACGTATAAAGGGGTTGGGTAACTAACCCTCAATCCCTTTCTCTGTCCAACAGTAAACTTGTAGATGTTATCTGTAAAACCCAATGTTTTACCATTTACATGTTTTATAACTCCCGAGGTATTACCATTTAAGTTCTGTTTAAGAAAATCACCAACCGATCCAGATATAAAACAAAGATCTTGACTGTCTTTTTTGCTATGAGTAACTAGCCCATTCTCCCGAGCTATAACTCTAACCTCCTCTTTTCTGTATGTACCTAGTGGGAAGATAACCCGATCCAAAAGCTCTGGTTTTAAACCATAAAGAAAGTAGGATTGATCTTTTGACTGATCTAAACCTCTAGCTATAAAATTCCGGTCCTCAACCCTTATTACTCGAGCATAATGCCCAGTTGCAACATTTGGGTAACCAAGCTGATCAGCTTTATCAATTAATGCTCCAAACTTAACAAAAACATTACAATCAATACAAGGACTTGGGGTAAAACCTCTTTGGTAGTTACTAATAAATTTTTTCACTACCTTGCTCTCAAACTCCTCTTCAAGATCAAAAACATAAAAAGGTATTCCAACTTTGTGTGCAACTAACCTGGCATCTTGAAAATCTTTCGGACTACAGCAGGTTTTCATCGTTGAGCTACAATGTCTTGAGTAATCCCAAACTTGCAGAGAAACCCCAATTAGATCATACCCCATTTGTTTTAACAAAAGAGCAGCCACAGAGCTATCAACGCCACCACTCATAGCAACAACACATCTTTCAGCTTTTGTTGCTATATGATTACCTACCTTCATGAGCTTAAAATATTTCTAAGTTTCTCTACAGCGAAATTAATCTCTTCCTCAATTATATCAGATCTAAAACTTAATCTCAGCGCCCCCTCTGCTAGCCTATTTGGCACCCCAAAACCCTCTAAGGTTGGAGGGATAGGTTTACCAGAGTAGCATGTGCTACCAGCTGAGCAACAAACACCAGCAATATCTAAAGCCACTAACAAATCAGAAGATTTTCTTCCAGGAACTACTAAGTGCAAAGTGTTTGGGATTGTATCAAAATGCTCAAAAAGAAAACTAACTTTATCTGAGGGAATCTTCTCCATTATCTGACTTTTTAGGATCTCCTTCTTAGCTTTGTAAGTGGCCTCAACAGCTCCTAGTTTCCTCCAATAATCAAGAGCAAGATTTAAGCTCCAAATAGCTTGGTAATTCTCAGTGCCACCCCTTTTGTACTGTTCCTGGCTACCACCTACTATAAATGGATGTAGGTTTAACTTTTTTTTCGCTCCAACAACTCCTACACCAGGTAACGCTCCAATCTTATGACCTGAAAAAAACCAACAATCTAAATAACTCAAATCAAGATTATCAAGCTTGCATACAGATTGAACAATATCTGATATCACAAGTATATCATCTTTTTTTTGTTTTAACTCGGAGATTACCTCCTTTAGGGGGAAAATTACACCAGTCTCATTGTTCGAGTGCATCCAGTAGATAACTTTAACCCTATCTAAGTAAGGTTTAATTTTTTCAATCATTTGCTCGTAAAGATTCGAGTTCCTATAATCAAGAGTAATCTCTACCCTGTTATTTGAATTAACAAACTGACGAGCTGACTCTATAACACATGCGTGCTCAACTTTTGAAACAATCATTAAAGAATTCGTTGAGTTTAAAATTCTAGATACAAAATAAGATAACCAGTTAGCTGCCTCCGTAGCCCCTGAACAGAAATAAATGTTAAAATCATCAGCTTTAATGAAATTTTTTACACTCTCTCTTGTTTCCTCAACTATTGCTTTTAAGGCCTGACCATAGAAATGAATGCTTTGAGGATTTCCAATATGAGGCATATTAACCAAGTTCTCCTTGACGTGCTCTAGTAGCCCATAATTTGAGTTAGCATCTAAATAAACTTTTTTCATTTTTTTTTTTTCTAAATCTAAATTTTACTCTTTGATTTCCGATATCAGAAACTGTGAAACCACTTGGTCCAGTTTCAGCTGCCGCTGCAACTGCTAGTCAGAATCTAGTTGTTTCTCAAGCAACTGGTGAAATAATACACTCAAAGATAAAGAAAAAAGAGGATTCAAAAAAATCTGAAGGTTCCTTTGACAAGGGCTTAAGATCATTAGCAGAGCGTAAGACTGAGGAAACTCAAGAGGCAGCCATATCTTTTAATGAATTTTTAGAGCTTTTTAAGAAAAACCCAGAAATTGCCAAGTATAACGATATTCAACTTTTTAATAGGTTTGAGGAGAAGGAGATAATTTTAAATGACTTAATCTACTCTGAGTAACCTTTATCGATACTTAACATGTGAGTTACTCAAAGATTCAAATTATCTCTATTTTTGTTGGTCTGCTTTTTAGTGTCGAGTTAAAACAAAAAAACCACTCTCGTTTTTTATTACTTAGAGACGATGAGAGCTTAAATTTTGCTGATTATGTCTATTGGCAGCCAAGCTCACTTTTGCAAATAGAATTGATTAAAGGGTTTGGACCCGAGTTAACTTATCGATTAATTAACTCTGATGTAGATAACCTACAAGATATCACCCAGGTAAAAGGCATTGGGCAGAAAAGGAGAGAAAAACTTGCAAGCATAGATTTTTATAGGTAAACGCTTGTAAGTACCAATCGAAATTAGGAGTATGAGAGGATTTACTCTAATTGAGCTACTTGTGTCAATGACAGTTATATCGATACTAATATCTTTAGCTGCTCCTGAAATATCAAACATACGAAAGAGGGGATTTGATTTAAGCGCTAAAAATTTCATTCGCTCTGTAGCTCTTAAGCTTGAGGATTATTTCATAGAAAATGACACTTACTTTAGTTGTCATGATCAAGGGTGTAATGATTTTCTACGACCTAATAAGGTGCCTAATGGAATACTTGTCAGCGTCGAGGCTAGAGAGGAGGGGTACACAATAAAAGCTAAACACCAAAGAGGAACCGGAAAAGAGTATGTTTTCGATAGTGAAAGGGGAGGTTTTTTAAATTAATCCTCTGGTATAGGTCCCCAATCAGGAGCAAAATCACCCTGACCAAAAGGAGTTGAGACCGATGTAAAACCCCTTCCATCAAATCTTATAATACAGATTGATGGTGTTCCTCTAGCAGCAGTAGAGGAGAATGCAATATATCTCCCATCAGGAGACCATGAGGGGTCCTCATTCCTACCATAACTAGTTAACTGAACTGGGTTAGATCCATCCGGGTTGGAAACAAGAAGATTAAAACCACCCTCAACCCTACAAACAAAAGCAAGTTTATCTCCCTTAGGGGATATAGCTGGACTTGTACAGTAGCCCTCTCGAGTAATTCTTTGAGGAGTGCCACCTGAGAGCGGCACTCTGTACACCTGTGGTTTGCCTGCAATATCAGAGACGTAGTAAAGATAGTTGTTTACAAAATCAACAACAGGACTAACATTAATCTCACCAATCGATCCAACCAAAGTTCTTAGAATCTGACCAGATTTGTTTATAACAACAATGGATGAGCCACCCCTCGGGTTAGCAAGTGAAACTATATACTCCGAATCATTAAGAAAAATTGGACTAAACTCTTGATCACGATTGGAGGTTACCTGTGTAATTCCCTGGGTTATAGTGTCAATAATAAAAACATCAGGTATAGCTTTTCTAAAATCCGTATATATTGCTCGTCTTCCGCTTCTATCAAACGACGGACTGTTGGCTAAACCTTTTGTTGAGGTAATGATTCGTTGATCATACCCATCCATATCCATGATAGCCAGTTCCTTGAATCTTCCAACTTTTGTTGAGTAGATTATTTTCGATCCAAAAGGGCCAGGCTCACCTGTAAAATATCTAAGTATCTCATTGGAGAATTTGTGCGCAATCCTTCTATAAAGAGACTTTGAGGCAGTGTAACTTTTAGCTAACACAACTTTACCTGAAACGTCGACCAAGAATAAATTAAAGGTAACCATTCCACCTGCCTCGCTACCTGAACCCGTAACCACATATCTTGCTCCTATGATGCTCCAATCTGACCCTACCACCATCTCTGGACTATTGCACCGAGTTTGTTTTTGAATATAAGCATCCCGAGGCAAAACATTAAAGTACGCTGAGATTTGAAGATTCCTCGCTATTGCCTCAGCAAGTTCTTGCTCAACCGCTCCATTTTTACAAAAAAGAGGCACACCAATAGGAATCGAAGTTCTAGGATCTGTTAAAACTAAAGAAGTTTGCAAGATCAGTTTACTACAAAAAAACAAAAGCAAGTATAATGTAAACCTCATAACTCAAATGTTACATAAAAGATGGAGTTTTTTCGACAAAATTTCAACTAAATATGATCTTGTTAATGACCTAATAACCTTTGGATCAATTCGGTTCTTTCGACGTTTACTTGCTTCTAAAGCTAACCCTGGTCAGACCTTGGTGGAATTAGCGGCTGGCACCGGAGCCAACATTCCATATTTTATTAGTAAATTTGAACGAATTATTTGTGTAGAGCCAAGCCAAGATATGTTAGATGTTCTTAATCAAAGATTTAAAAATGTAATAACAGTTAATAAAACAGCTGAAGATTTTGTAACTAGTGATGTAGATACAGTTGTTGTTACATTTGGATTTAGGAATTTCTCAAACCTTGAAGTAGTTGTAGATAACATCAGGAGAATGCTGAAAAATGGGGGCCAACTACTAGTTATGGATGTTTTTAAACCTAAACACATCATTACGAAGGTTTTTCTTAAGAAGTATTTTGATTTTTTTATTATTCCTTTAGCTAATTTAATAACAAATCAAAAAAATAGTTATGAGTATTTTAAAGACTCAATTTACCAGTTTTTAAACGTAGAGGATTTTTTAGGGCTCTTACAAAAAACAGGATTCTCTGCAAAAATTATCCTAAATTTTTTTGGCCTTGGATTAATTGAAGCAAAAAAATTACCTAACCCTAAACTGTCCTAATTTCGCTAAGAGATCTCTTGGATTCATGTTGCCAACTCTACCACCAAACTGAGACATTAATTTTTTAAGCTGGGTAAATTGGTTTAAGAAAAGCTTTATCTCCTCAACAGGAACACCTGAGCCCTTCGAGATCCTTACCAATCGGGAATCATTAATGATCCCTTCTTTTTTCCGCTCCTCAGGAGTCATAGACTGAATAAAGGCTTTAATCTTTTTTAGTTTTAAAGTTACTTCTTCATCCTTAACCTTATCAGCAAAACTACCTAAGCCTGGTATCATACCTAGCAATCTAGAGAATGAGCCTAATTTACCAACCATATCAAGCTGCTCAACAAAATCTTCTAGCGTGAATTCGCCTTTTATAATTTTTTCTGCGGATACTTTTGATTTTTCTGGATCCAGAACCTCCTCAGCTTTCTCAAAAAGGGTTTGCAAATCACCTTGACCTAAGATCCGGGATGCAACACGCCCAGGAATAAACTGCTCTAAATCATCAACCTTTTCTCCAATCCCAAGAAAAAGCACTGGAGCACCTGTAACCCACTTTACTGATAAAACACTTCCTCCTTTTGTATCACTATCGAATTTTGTTGGGATCACTCCTTTAATCCCCACAGCCTCATTAAAAGCTTTCGCAAGCTGAACAGCCGATTGACCCATCATTGAGTCAAAAACGAGAATCTTAAAGCTATTAGGCACAATCTCCACTATCGCGGCTATCTCTTTCATTAAATCCTCATTCATCTGAGACCTCCCCGCTGTGTCAAGAATAAGGAAATCAACTCCGGTATTAATAGCCCTCTGTAAAGCATTTTTTGTTTTCTCTATTGGATCATTACCATCAGCTCGAAAAAATTTAAGCTTGGCAGTTAAGCATAACTCCTCAAGCTGTTCCTCCGCTGCTGGTCTGTAACAATCAACAGAGCTAACAAGAATCTCTTTCTTTGTTTTCTTTTTTAAAAACTTTGAATATTTAACAACAGTGGTTGTTTTACCTGATCCTTGTAATCCGATGAATAAAACAACCTGGGGTGGTTTACCCACTGGATATAAATCCTCAGAATCTGAACCAAGAACCTCTTTTAGTGCCTCATAGGTAAGTTTTAGTAGCACAGTCTCTGGCTTTACTGCGTTAGAGATTCTCTGATTTTTGGCTCTTTCATAAATATTTCGCGTTATATGCTCTGCAACCTCAACTGCTGTATCAGCATCAATTAGTGAATTCTTTAGACTATCGCAGTACTCAGATAAAGCTTTTTCAGATATAACTCCTCTTGAAATAACCTTTGAAAAGGCGTTTGAAATTCGTTGTGCAAGGTAAGAGAACATATTTTCTAATATAACAAAAAAAATTTTTTAAAACCTTAAATTTAATAGATATCTACCGATAAACATCTAAGCGATATGAGAGTTGACGCTGTTAACTCCGCAAACCCCATAAGCATACAATTTTATGAGGGTTTAACAAGAAGTAACTATCTGGGGAAACAATCAAGCTCTAGAGAGAACAAAGAGGAGCTTAGGGAGCTAAAAAAAATTGAGATATTAAGTGAGCTTAACCAACAAGCTCAAAAAATAAATAACATAACTAATTCCTTAACGACACTTAATGAATTCAGTGATGCAACATTAGACACACTTAAGCTTCTAAAAAAGCAACAAACAAAACCGTACCAGGAAGCACTGAGTAGAGAGATAGTTGATCTGACTAGGGAATCTTTTAAATTGGCAGAGGCATTGGCGAGCGACATTGAGAATTCAAGCCTGCTTAGGCCATCAGATGCTAAAGCTTTTAAAGAGACTTTAGAAAAATTGATTACTGTACCGAGTATGAAAAATTTGCCAGATAACATAGAAAAAGTTTGGGATAGTGTTGTTGAATTTAGAGCTCAGATGATAAAAATTGCGGAACTCATTGAGAGTAAAAAAAGAGAGCTACAGAACCAACTTAGCTCCCTATCTTCAGAGAAAAATATTGAAATAAAAGCTACGACTGAGGAGCTAATACTAATTCACTCAATCAAACCAAAAGCGATTCTAACATAATTTCAGGTTTTGGTATTCCAATAATCTTTAAAGCTGTCGGAGCGACAGAGCCAAGTAAACCGTTCTGCTTGCACGATACTTGATTCATTTTCTCATCCAGAATTATAAAAAAAACATCATTAAGTGTGTGAGCAGTGTGTGGAGAACCATCTGGCATCATCATCTCCTCACAGTTACCATGATCAGCGGTTATAATACTCCAGAATCCAATCTCTGCAGCCTTTGTAACTAACTCACGGGCGCATTTATCTACAGCCTCACATGCTCTGATTGCTGCCTCAAAAGATCCTGTATGACCAACCATATCACAGTTGGCAAAATTAATAACAGCAAGCTTAAACTCAGGAGAAAGAAGTTTAACCACTTTTTCTGTTAATTCAAAAACTGACATCTCTGGTTTATGATCGTACGTGGGCACATCTCGCGGAGATTGAATAAGCAGCCTCTCTTCACGATCAAAAGGCTTTTCTCGACCGCCATTAAAAAAATAGGTAACATGCGGATACTTCTCAGTCTCAGCAGCCCTAAGCTGCCTAAAACCAGCTTCAGAAACAATCTCCCCCAACGTATCGTTTAATACATCTGTTTTAAGTAGGCTTGTTATATTTTTAAAGCTCTTATCCAACTCCACTAAACTGTAAGCACTTGAAAATACTCTCTCTCTTTTAAAATTCCCGGCAAACTCTTCCTCACAAAGGGCACTAGCAAGCTGTCTCATTCTATCCTCTCTAAAGTTAAAAAACAGAAATGTCGGATCCTTAACACCAGAATAATCACCAATCTTGAAAGGATCTAAAAATTCGTCACTTAAACTTGATTTGGAATAGAATAATTCAATGGCTTGATAAACAGAATCTACTTGCTCTCCCTTGCCAAAAACTATCAAATCATATGCTCGCTGAGTACGCTCCCACCGCTTATCTCTATCCATTGCGTAATATCTGCCAATGATAGTGGCAGGATGCAATGCCTTAAGATTTAGCTTACTCCAATCATTTAAAAAACTTCTTGGCGGAGTATCCCTACCATCCGTTATAATGTGTAAGAAGCCAGAGCTTCCATTTTTTTGAAAAAAGGAGTCAATCTTTTCTAGGTGCCTGATGTGAGAGTGTACTCCACCAGAGCTAACAAGGCCAACTACGTGAAGCTCCCCTTTAAGAGGTAAATTTTTAAATAAACTTTCATCTTCAATTTTTTCATCTAGTAATACCTGCTGCTGTTTAACAACCCTCCCTGCGCCAAGGTTCATATGACCTACCTCAGAGTTCCCCATTTGCCCACTTGGTAATCCAACGTACGGACCGTATGTTTTAAGCCGCGAGTAAACGCCCCTACTCAGCAAGCTTTTTAAAAAAGGAGCATTGGCGTGAAAAAATGCATTCCCGTCTGATTCATCTCTCAGACCTAAGCCATCGATAATTAACAAAAGAAGATTTCTCACGAGGAAATTATAAAAAATGTACATGTTTAAGACCATTTGTTGTATATGTGGAAGAAGATCATTTGAGGATTTGTGTAGATGCTGCACGGTTTTCGAGGCTTACGCTGGGTTAAAATGTAAACACTGTGGAGCGATTTTAGGTGGGAAGGAATGTCAGCTCTGCTCAGTTTTGCCTTTAAAGTTTGGAGATATTAAGTGGTACACAACTTACCTTTCAGCCTTAGAGCTGATTAGAGCAATAAAGTTTAAGAGTAAATTTCAATTATGCAAGTATGTGGGTGAGGCTCTTTTTAATATGATTGAATATAATTATGATCTGGCGATTTTAAGCCCAATAAATCAACAATCTTTTTTAAAAAGGGAGGTTAATCATTTATTCTTTTGTGCTGAAAAAATTAAAAGTAGATTAAAAATTCGTGTAATATCACCTCTAAAAAAAACAAAATACAAAGGAAAGGTAAAAATTGAGTTAGCTAACGATTTTAAACAAGTGGAACGTGTTGTTTTTCTTGATGATGTTCTTACCACAGGTGAAACTTTAAGACAATCACTGAAAATTTTAAGGGAAAAAGCAAAAAAGGTTGATGCAATTTTTTTCGCGATTTCAAATCCAAACATTTTGAGTCATTTAGTTTTCCGGGCACGATTAAATAGTGCATGGAATAGAAGCATATAATTAATTTTAACAGTGAGTTTTATGATAAGATCAGACTCATGGAGATTGTTGATAAACTAGTAGAGGTGTTTGAACTTCTAAGGGATCCGGATAAAGGTTGCCCTTGGGATAAAAAGCAGACTTTTGAGTCAATGGCTCCTTATATTCTTGAGGAGGCATGGGAGGTTGTTAATGCATTAAACAACAAAGGTGATCTTTGTGAGGAGCTTGGTGATCTCCTGCTGAACATAATGTTTATAGCTCAAATAGCAAAAGAGAAAAATCAGTTTGACTTTGAGACAGTTTGTAAAAGATTGCATAAAAAGTTAATTGAGAAGCATCCGCACGTTTTCTCTGGAGAAAAAGTTTCTGAAGAAGAAGTTCTTAAACAGTGGG
This sequence comes from uncultured bacterium, assembly GCA_938038205.1. Lineage (GTDB taxonomy): Bacteria > Bdellovibrionota_C > UBA2361 > JANWWW01 > JANWWW01 > CALHSA01. The sequence goes on from CALHSA010000024.1 coordinate 14,810, forward strand.
AGGGAAAAAGAACTGAATTTACGGTTTCAGCAGCTTTACCCTCAACCATGAGAGCTAGAATTGCTTCTGAGAGGGCATTAAGGCATGGAATAGGTTTTGACTCAGATGAGCAAATTTTTCAAAAAATCAGAGAGGAATTATCAGAAGTAGAGCAAGAGAAAGATTTTTCTAAAGTAAAAGAGGAGCTTGGAGATTTACTTTTTGCAATGGTTGAACTTTGCAGAGTAAAAAACGTTGACCCTGAGATTGCACTCAACTTGGCCACGGATAAGTTTTTATCCAGAGTTCAAAAAGTGATCCAAACCGAAGGTAACATCTCAACTGAGGAAAAATGGAAGATAGCAAAGTTGGATCAGTAGTCATTAAGAAAGATAAAAAGTTTAAATTACTGCAAGTATCAGGCCCATTTTTGGATATTGCCCTAAAAAAACATGGCTTGAGGTTAGATTGGGCTAAATTTTGCTCAAAGTTTTTTGACACTCCAAACATAAAGAAGATTTACTATCACTTTGAGTATTTTAAAGAGGACTTTAGAGGAGTAGCCTACATCAATAAATTAGAATCTTTGGGTTTTGAAGTCGTAACAAGAAGGCTCCCCCCACTTCAGAGAGATATAGTAAAAGAGCGAATAGCAGCAGAGATGTCAGTCGATTTAAGCATGGAAGTAGTAAAAATGAGAGAGAATATTCAGGTGATTATTCTTTGTCCTTTTATTGACCTGCTCTACGGCGTATTAAAAGCAAGAGAGCTTGGAGCCAAAGTAACTTTGATGGATTTTTCCGAACCTCCCTCTCAACTAGTTGCCGAAGCATCTGAATTGATTATCCTCTCAGAACGTGACAATATATTTATGGATGCGAAAAAAAAACAGGGATTCGCAGAATGAAGTTCTACTCTTACCATTCTCCTCTCAAGCAGAAAAAGCAGTACTGGCCGGGATAATCCTTGAACCTAATTTTGTTGATTATGCAGTGGAAACCCTAACTTTAGATGATTTCTACTCTCCAATTAACAGAAGTATATTCTCTGCAGTTTTAGAACTAGTAAAAAAAAGGCAGCCTGTTGATCAAGTTACCATCCTTGAAGCAGTAAAAAAAATTAATCCTGACCCAGAGATTGATTATGAGGAGGTTTTAAAAGATATCATCATCAATTTACCGCCGGTAGCTTATCCTTTAGCACATATAAAAATTCTAAAGGATATGAGTTTGAAACGTAAGATAATTCAACTTTCCTCTGAAATATCTAACAAGGCACTCCAGCCAGAGGTTGAGGTTGAAAAACTTTTTGAAGAATGTGATCAAAAATGGTCAAGTTTGATGAATCAGAAAGACTATCACCCTTACGTTGATTTAAGTAAAACACTGGCTAGCACAATTGAGTTAATAGGAAGGAGTATAAATAATGACAGAACAGGAGGTAACCTTCTTTGGATCCCTACTAAATATAAGGGACTTAATAAACTAATTGGTGGTCTAGCAGCCGGTGATTTAATAATCATTGCTGCCCGGCCTGGCATGGGCAAAACCGCTTTTGCACTTAACTTAGCTTCTGATCTGTGCTTTAAAGAAAATATTCCGGTAGGATTTTTCAGTCTAGAAATGTCAAAAGAACAGGTTGGAATGAGAATTTTATCATTAAACACAGGTATTGATGCAAATAAGATAAAAACTGGATCAATAACTGAAGAGGATTTTGAAGATCTAGCAGAGGAGGCAGAGAGACTGGCTTCAAAACCTTTCTTTATAGACGATACTGCAAGCATAACTTTAACTGACCTTAGGGTTAAAGCTCGAAGACTAGTTAGAGAACAGAAGGTTAAAGTAATTTTTGTCGACTATTTGCAACTAATCAGAAACATACACAGTCATATCCACACTAGGGAGCAAGAGATAGCTGAGATTTCTCGAAGTCTGAAAGCACTGGCTAAAGACCTTAATATACCTATTGTTGCACTAAGTCAATTAAACAGGGCAGTTGAGAGTAGAGAGAATAAGAGACCCGTACTATCAGATCTGCGGGAATCGGGCGCAATCGAACAGGACGCTGACATAATAATCTTTTTATTCCGTGAGGATTTTTACAGTTCGTTTAATGAAGAAATTCAAAGTGTAGCTGAGGTTATCGTAGCTAAACATCGAAATGGACCAACTGGAACGGTTAAACTAGCGTTTATGAGAGAAATCATGGCTTTTGAGAATCTCGCAGAGTATGAGTTAAATCCTTTGCAAGCTTAATTAGAGTATGGCAGACAACTTGGAATATTTAGTTAAAAGCCTGCTAGACTCTGATGATTACCTCTCACAGATTAAGCTATCCAACGAAATATCAAAGATTGATGCAAACGTTGCCCTTATTAGCCTTGGTTTTTTATTTTCAAAACTTGGTTGTAATGAGCTTGCAGCATTAGTGCTTAAGCTTCTACCTACTGAATTGGTAAAAAACAATGAAGCTTTAAAAAAAGCATTAGATGAACTTGGAGTTGATACGAGTTGTAGTATTAGTGATAATACTCCGGACAAGGGTTTTACTTTTGAGGTGTGATGGAGCAAAAGAAGAAACACACAGGTCAGGAGGCAATCTCGCTTGAAGAGATAAAAGAATTGGTTAGATTGATATCAGGCACCGATGTCAGTGGTATTCGTCTCAGCAGAGGATCTTGCTCACTTGAGATAACCAGAGATACAGCAAGTAAATTCGTAAAACCTAGGATACCGGAGGATCGGTTTGAGATTAATCTTGATAAGCCAACCTCCATTTCGGCTGAAAATGAAACTAGCAATAAAACAGTAGAAGACAAAGATATCGTTATTGTAGAGAGTCCAATGGTCGGGATTTTTTACAGAAGGCCAAGCCCTGATGAGAATCCATTTGTTGAGGTTGGGAGTAGTGTTAAAGCTGGGGACACTCTTGCGATTATTGAAGCAATGAAGGTGATGAACCAAATAAAATCTCCTTCAGATGGAGTAATTGAGGAGATTTACGTTGAAAATGGAAATATGGTCGAGTTTGGGGAAGCACTGTTCAAAATTAGAAAAGCATAATGACACCCCCTTTTAAAAAACTTTTAATAGCTAATAGAGGAGAAATTGCGGTTAGAATTATAAGGACAGCTAGAGAACTTGGAATAAAAACCGTAGCTGTTTACTCAAAGGCAGATGAAGAAGCTTTACATGTAAAATTGGCGGATGAGAGTGTTTGTATAGGTCCAGCTTTTCCAAAAGATAGTTATTTGAATGCAATGGCAATAATGAGTGCAGCTACCTTAACAGGATGTGATGCATTACATCCTGGCTACGGATTCCTCTCGGAGAAAACAATTCTTCCAGAATTATGTGAGAAATTAGGTATTACGTTCATTGGCCCAAACGCTAATGTTATAAAATCTCTGGGGGATAAAGATGAGGCTAAACTTATTGCAAAAAAAGCAAAGATCCCGGTTGTCCCGGGTAGTGAAAAGGCAGTTGAATCTTATCAGGAAGGATTAGAGATCGCAAACTATATTGGTTTCCCTGTGCTGATAAAAGCTTGTGCAGGTGGTGGAGGAAGAGGGATGAGAGTAGTCTATGATAAAGGTGGATTCAAGGAAGAATTTTTTAATGCTCAGCAAGAAGCTTTAAGCTCATTTGGGGATGGTAGCCTGCTTGTTGAGAAGTATATACCAAATGCAAAACATATTGAAGTTCAGATTTTAGGTGCTGCTGATGGATCGTGCATTCACTTTGCATTAAGAGAGTGCTCGGTTCAGAGAAGATTTCAAAAGCTGATAGAAGAGGCTTTACCTTATACTCTTTCGAAAACTTTAATTGATCGTATTTCATCAGATGCCGTTAAGCTAGCAAAAAAAATAGGTTATGATTCCTTAGGAACTGTTGAATTCTTGTATGATTGTGATACTGAAAAGCATTACTTCTTGGAAGTTAACACTCGGATTCAGGTTGAGCATCCGGTGACTGAGGAAATTTGCAGGTTAGATTTAGTTAAAATCCAAATTCTTACGGCTGCTGAGAAAACTCTACCTCTAAAACAAAACGATATTAAGTTCAGAGGACATGCAATTGAAGCTCGAGTAACTGCTGAGGATCCAATTAATCACCTTCCGCAAAGCGGTCGAGTGCAGTTTTATCATCAACCGTCTGGTTTTGGAGTAAGGGTTGACTCCTTTCTTTATTCAGGTTGTTCTGTCCCTCCATATTATGATTCGATGATTGCGAAAATAATTTGTTGGGCAGAGAGTAGACATGATTGCATCCAAAAATTGCTATCTTCGCTCTCTGAGCTGGTGGTCGTAGGAATAGTAACAAACCAAGAGTTTCTTAAAAGCATAATATTATCTAGCGAGTTTCAAAGTGGTAACTATACCACCAAACTCATTGAATCAATGACTCACCAATGAAATGTTTACTTATTTTCGCAACACTTATTCTAGCAGAGGTTGTAAAACTTGATAGTCGATATGAAATTAAACATATAGATCCTTTGTTTATAGCTCACACTAATGGAATAAAAGTTACAAAAACCTCTGATGGAATAGTTGTTGAACCGTCGCAAACAGAACCCGAGTTATTAGCGCGTTTACTCATCGTTGATAGAACTGGGAATAGGGATTTTACTTTTATTATTCCAAATTCTCCCAAATTATTCGTTGAAAGGAAGCTAGTTTCATTCGGTGTTTTCTCTAAAAGAGTTCCCTCAAAAGAGATCTCAATAGTAGCATCAACAACTCCAGTAATTAAAACCTCATCAGATCGAATCAATTTTAAATTAACCCCTTCAAAAAATAAGTACTTGCTTACACTATCTCCTAATATCTCAAAATTGAATGCTGGTGAAATTCTTAGAGAGTGGGTTAGTATAGAGGCTCAAGGTAAAAGGAAGAAGGTGGATGTTACTGGCATTTTTACTGCTAAGTAACTTTTGTATTTTTACCTTTGGGCAGGAATCAGTATCAATTGAAGGCGTACCTTTTAATGTAAAAAAACTAGCAAAAAAAGATGACTCAATTGTTATTTACTTTGAAAACCAAGCTTTTTTAACTGATGAAAGCAATCTACCTGAGGTTATTCTTGATTACTACTATTCAAGTGATAAAGATTTAAACTTTAATCAGACCTTAGCATTAGTGAAAGCTCTTTTAAACTCTAATAAGAAGAGCTTATTAACGTATCCTTTAAAAAGGATTTGCAGCTTAACCGCTGAAGAAAGATATCAATTTACTGAAAAAATTTTTAAACTTCAAAACTCTTTAGAGCTAGAAAAGTATATTCCAAGTGTGGATCCTGACCCAGAGTGTGTACTAGCTTATTCTATCATCCACAAAAAACAACTAGATTTCACTTTGACTGATGAGAGATTTTTTCTCCTAAAACTTAACAAACTCCTTGGCTCTATTTTAAATTTGACTGATATAAATTACCTAATTAACGCTGTAGTAGTAATCGATAAGGTATTAGATAAGTTTGCAACCGAGAATCCGTTAAAATATGAAAATATACTCAAAACAAGAATTTTGTACCTTTTGATAACAAGATCTGCTTTAGAGGGTGTTCCTGAGTGGTTAAATAAAGATACTGTAGTTGATGATAATTTTAAAAACTTACTTCAGAAAATAAACCAGGTAGGTCTATTAAATTGCAATAATCTTGTGCTGATTCATCTAAACCTAGATTTAATCAAAGACTTCTATGATGAGTGTGTTAAAAAAATTTTTTTGAATCTTGATGTGACTACTTACACCCCAAGTTTAAGCCTATTCTGTGAGAAATTTCCAAACGACTGTTTTAATAACTTAGAAAAGTTAATTTCAAAGGATACCTTTACCCTAAATACTCAAAGCTTAGAATTACTTTTAAAGCTAACAAAATTATCCAATCCTGACAAATACGAATATATTGGAAAGAAAATCCTGTATAAACTTTATCAACAAAGAAACAAAACCTTAATAAAGTACCTTGAGCTTAAACACAGACTTTCCCTTGGCATCTTTGAAAAACTAAAGTTTTTCCTTATCCAAAATGCATTATATGCATTACTTATCTCTGTGGGTATTACGTTTATAGCAGTTTTTACAATTAAGCTTTTTAAAGAATGGAAACTAGAGAAGAGGAAAGAAGATACACAAAAACCCGGAACTTTTGTTAAGGTTCAAAAAAGATTAAAGACTGAATCGCCAGAGTACAAAGAATACTTAGAACTGCTTGAATTTTTCTCTGTAAAAGGGGAGATTAATATGGATAACCTAAAGAAAGCATATTTTGAGCTATCCAAAATTTACCACCCTGACAGGTATCAGGGAGATAAAAGCAAATTTATTGAAATAAAAAACAAGTATGAAAGACTTAAAGAGCTGTTTGCAAAGTTTAACTAAAAAAAGCACTTACCATTCAACAATTAGCTATCAGCACCCTTAGTTGATCTAAATATAAAATAAACAATCCCCCCCAGAATAGAAACTATAATAAGTTTAAAACGTAGGTTAAGTGCCAATAATAAAGCTTGTTCGTAAGTCAGTCCTACAAACTGAAATAGAAAAACGTAAAATCCCTCTTGAATACCTAAACCTTGAGGAGATATCGGAAGAGACGATACCAACAAAACCAAAGGTAATAATGCAGCTAAATCCAGAATATGCATTATTCTTAAATCTAGAACCCATGCTCCTAAAATAACATTCAATATCGTAAGCAAATAAAATAAAGCTGATAATGTTAAAACTTTCAAAGTACTCTTAGAAAAATTTAAAAAAATAAGTATGAGGTCCTTGTATTTGTTCAAAAAATAAAAATTTGCAGCTACGAATGGAAAAACGACCCCTAAAGAAAATAGTAATGCGCTTACCGTTGAAACAACGACCGGAATCCTACTACTTAAAAAACTTAGGATAGTGGATATAAAGAACATTACCAAAAAGCCTGTATATCTATCTTGAATTACCGAAAAAATACTAACTTTGTATCCACCTAATTTTTTTGATAATTCAACCCTTGCTACGTCAGCCCCAAAAATACCTAATGGTAACAGCATGTTAATTGAGTAAGAAAACCAATAATAGAGAAAAAGATCTTTTAAAGAGGACTGATGCCCAGCAGATTTTAAAATGATTTTCCATTTGTAAGCGGATACCAAAATTAAAGGTATCGAAAAAATTAGGAAAAAAGTAAACCTAAACCAACTAAAGTTTTTAAACTCCTCCTGAAATTCAGGAAAATTAACGAAATTGAAAAGAAGAATAAGCAGTAAAATACCAAAAACTAGCTGAATAAATTTATTCACAAGCTACCAATTTAAACTCGGACAAAGAGAAATAATAATTCCTGTCTGGGTTCATTTTAATCTTGAAATCAATTTTACCCTTTAAGCATTCATCAAATAAATAAGCTAAGCATCGAGATGATTTTAGAAAATTAAGCCACTCTTTTTTAACGTTAAACTCCTGATCACCTTGCTTTAAAATTATTGAATCTGGTACATCCTCTAAATCTCTGCTAGTACACAAGTAAATTCCTTTAATCCTTTGAGTTGAAAAAATAGTAAATGGGCTAAAATCTTTGTAGAAATCTCCAGTGTGCCAAACAGTGTCTAGAGAGTTATCAAAAAGATGCTCAATTTGAGTATTAGCACTATTATTCTGCAATTTAAAATTTATTAAAAAATTTAATGGCTTCGGAGAGAAAGAGTATAAATTAAGTTTATCGCCTATCTTGTCAACCTCCATATTGAGATTTGATAGTTTAGCTAAGTCCTCGTAATATGAATGCGTATTTTGGTGATCTAAAACAGGTACTGTGGTTAAATCCGAGTGCTTAAAATACTCAATCCGTCTAGTGAAGGGCTCTCGAACTAAATCAACTTTTATTTTTTCACCTGATAGAAAAGCAAGAGCGTAAGCCAACCAATACGGTGACCTTACACTTGTAACACCTCTTTCAATAAGCTGATTAGCAACAGACAAAAGATCTCTTGGTACCCTTCCGTTCTGAGAAATTAAAGTTGTACCCGTAGGAAGAATTTTGTAATCTGAGAATATTGTAGCTAATCTAAAATAGCTAAAAAGGATTATAAGTAAGATAACAAGGTACGTGTTTAAATTTCTTAAAATAAATGATGTTAAGATAATGATCGATGGATAGATAACCATCCCATACCTTGGTTCAAGAGATAACGAGCCAAACTTGGAGAACGAGAATAATACTATAAAAATTAAAATATTTAGAGCATGTATTTTTAAAATTTCATGTTTAGTTGAATTGGAGGAAAAAGAAGAGTAAAGGCTCTGAAAAATTAAAATGACAGTAAAAATGATGCTGAACATAAAAAAGTTCGGATTCTCATTGTAAATACGCTTAAATCCGAGCAATATAGGAAAAAAATTACGAAACAGGTTATCAAGATGATTTAAAAACTGCTCATACGTTGGCTTTATTAACTGAGCCGCAGTTCCTCCTGCTTGATTTATATTTGCTATAATTACCGGCAACATCCCAAGAATAAATCCAAAACCAAACCCTACAACTCTACGGAAATACACAAGGATAAATGCCAGAGTAAAACTTGATATTTGAGGATTCATCCACCAACTTAACCCACATAAAAAGCCACTAATCACTTTTTTTGGATCAATGGGATTCAGCCAATGAAGAAGCATTACAGCAAAAATTAGGAAGGTAAAATTTCCACGAGCCTTTCCACTCCACTCTAGAATGAAGTGACCCGGAATGAAAAATAACGCTAGAAATATTAAACCCGACTTATGCCCAAAGTCTCTTGTTACAGCCTTGTAACCTACTATTCCTCCTAGTAGAAAAAATATTAAAGGTGATAGTTTTAGTGTTTGAGCTGAAGGACCAAATATTTCAAAAAAAAAACTAGCCAAAAGAGCTTCAAGCGGACCAATATAATGTTGTCCGTAGTAGAAAATAGGTATCTCCCTTCCTTGATTTATATGTAAGGCCATCAAACCCGTTATTGCCTCATCCGCGTCTATAAAAAAATTTGCCTTGATTTGATAGAGAAACCATATGCTAGTAAAAAAAAGCAAAAATATAAAAACAGAATACCTATAAATCATATCCTAACTCTCTTATTACCGATCGAAACTGTTCTAAAGCGTTTGGCCAAGTGAATTGTTTGGCTTTCATTTTTACCCTGTTTAATCTATCCATAAGATGATCACTTTTAAGTGATTTAATTTCATCTATTCTTTGACTAAAATCTTCAACGTTCGGATGCGCATACCATTGCTCAGGGAGATCAGATACGTAGGGTTCAAGTTTACTAGCAATTATAGGTTTACCAAGAGCCGAAACTTCATACACTGGATATCCAAACCCCTCATCAAGAGAGGGGAATAAACAAGCCTTGGATCTCAGAATAAATAGAACTAACTCTTCATCTGAACAAGGCTTCAAGTGTAAAACGTTTGGTAAATTTTTCTCCCGATTGGTAGGAGCTGTAACTAGTACAAATTTATCATCAGGATAATGCTTGGCTAAAGAATATATTAAGTCAATATTTTTCCTGCCATCGGATCCTCCATAATAAAGAAAATAGTCACTTAAATCTGGAAATCTGGAGCAAAAAGGAGATTCTAGAATACTTTCAGCCTGGAAAAAAATATCATCTAAACCTAGTCGAAAAAGCTTGATCTTTGCTGAATCTATGTTAAAAAATACCTCTAGATTTTTTTTTGTGCTTGGGCTACACGTTAAAATTCCCTTTGCTCTTTGAATTCCTGAAGATTCAATTAACCGAGCAATTTGATATCGATACTTATTTTCTAAGGCTCCATAAAGCTCAGGAAATTTAAAAGGAATTAGGTCCCAAACTATAAGTAAAAAATCCCCTCTAAAGAATAATGGAGAATCAGTTTGAGTTGGTATTAAAGCAACATCGTCAGACCCTAATTTTAAGGAGTTCCAAAAATATACTAAGTGATTTCGGACTAAATCCTGGCCTTTTGGCAACAGACTTAAAATATGATTAAAAGCGCCAGCATCAGAGAAATTAAAGTATCTAATTTTCAAGTTGAATTTTTCAGCATATCTAACAAAGTTTGACACGAATCTACCAATTCCTCTTTGAAGGTGTTTTTTAAAACCATTGAGAGCTGATATATCAAAAACGATCATTTATGCACTCTAAGATTTCTTTTAGCCTTTTAGCGAAGTTTTCCCTGGAGAACTCTTCTAATCTTTCAAGTTGTTTGAGAACTAAATTTCCATACTGATCATTAATAATTGAGTGTATAATCCCAGCTAGTTCTAATGGATCATCAGTTGAGACTAAAACTCCATTTTTCCCCAAAGTTTCCTCAATAGCCGTGCCTTTCCTTCCGATAACTGGAACTTTTGACTTTATGGCTTCAATAATTGGAACACAAAATCCCTCATGATGGCTTAGTGCCAGGTATACTGAAGCGTTTTGATATAAAAAATTAAGCAAACCATCACTTAAAAAACCCCAGAAAAAAGTGCGATCAGCAACACCTAGAGTTTCAGCTAAACAAAGCAATTTCCCTTTGTATAACTCACAATCTAAACTCGAACCTACGAGCCAAAGTATAGAGTCTCCCTCATAGCATTTACGATAAGCTGCAAAAGTCTTAATACATAACTCTAAATTTTTATTGGGAGCGATCCTTCCAACATAAAGCATTTTCATTTTAGCTTTCTTTATTTGGTTTGGTAGAGCGAGCCAATTAAGCCTATCCAATAGAGTTGGTGAGATATCTCTGACACTTGGCACCGGAATGGGTAAAACAAAAGTTTTTTGATTTTTAATAAATGGCTTTAAATCCTCCAAATTAAAATTTGAAACAGTTACAACAAGATCACTTTTACTGACTACATTCTTTAATTCATTCAATCCATTCCGAATATTTTCACAGACAGTTGAATTAATATTTTCGAAATACTGAGGTGGAGTAATGTTGTGGAACACAAGTATTTTTACTCGTGCTTTTACTTTCTCAAAAATTTTAACAATCTCTCCTCCAAGGGAAAAATGAAAAAAAACAGCATCAATTTCTGAGTTTTCAAGTTTAGCTGCTTCTGCTGCATGATCCTTTAAACTCGGATGAACTGCCAGCGCAAAAACTTTTGAAATTATTCCTTCAGAAGTACAAAATTCATGAATCTCTTTAATATAGTTTGAAATAGCATCACCGATAGAGTAAGTATGGGTTAATTGAATTATTTTTTTTACCATTTAAGGTGGCTGATATTATATCAGTGTGAATAGATTTTTTCGAGGACTCATGTTTCTACTGTTCATATTCACAAGTTTTGCTTTAAGTATTAACCTGTACTCAATTCCTTTTTTAAGATGGTTAATCCCGCATTTTAATAAATTGTTTATAGTTCAAATTATCTCTGCCGTTCTTATTTTGCCAAAGCAGTTTAAAATTCTACCTTTGTTATTAATTCTTCCAAAACTTTTAGAAATTGAATGCCCAGATTGGGCACTATTACCAGAGGAAGTGATAAAAATCAAATATACTGATGATTCAACTGATTCATGGCTTAAATATGTGTTTGTAAGAAGATATGCATTAAGGATATATCAAGATCCTAGTGTAGAGTTTGTTGCATTCGATAGAAGTTTAAACGATCCGCTGTTAGAGCGATTATTCACAAAAATCTCAAACACCAAGGAAGTATGTGTAAACAAGGATTGGCGGATTCTAAAAAAGGTTAACAGTTAAAAATTGCTTTCGATTACAAAGGTAACATGGTACAAGCTATTAAACCTTCAAGTCTCGCTCCAAAACAAGCAGCTCCGGTGAATCCTATAAATTTTAGAACTCTTGAAAAAATCGAGAGACAGATATTGAACAGAACAGACTTAACACCAAAAGAGCTTTTACACTACCAAATAGTTGCACAAAAATTCCAGTTACAAATTGAGTTTGCAACAAGAATAGCAGAAGGGATAAGTAGTGGTATTAAAAGACTTCAAACTCAAAACCAATGAAAATTTTAGCTCTTAAAAACCGTCTTTTAACAATTGAATTAAAAACAACATCGATTAAATTCTTTAATAATCAAGTTGCACTTGCAAGGCAAAAAAAATTAATCGAGAGTACTCAAATATATGCCGGTTTAAACACAGAGAAAGTATTTACAAACATACTAAGAGCAAAGTCAGAAACAAAAAAACTCAACTTAGAAATGCTTAGATTAAATTATCAGATTGATAAACTAACCGACGTAATGCAAACCAAAGTAAGAATGAAGAAAAATATTGAGGAAAAAGTAATTGAAGAGGAAATGATAGAGCAAAAAATCAGCAACATAGTTCAAATCAACAATGTTGAGAACTGTAAAGATTTCAGTACGCTAACCAGCACACCTCTGACACCGCCTAATAGTGATAAATTCAAACAAATTGTTATTTATGTTGGATCTGAACTGGGTAATGTAACTATTGAGAGTGTAAAGACCGAAAATTTTTCTATTTTAAATTTCGATTACCAAGGTCTTAAGAAAAAATATCAAGATACTTTTCGAGACAGTGTCGTAAAACCTATTAAACAAAAGTACAGTAAAGTAAAAGTTACAGAGAATGGCGCAAGCTGAATCTTTGGTAATCATAGTATTCACCTTAGCCGTTTTACCTATAGCAATTGGTGCTCTAACTTGTTACTTAAAAGTCAATATAGTCCTTAGTGCCTTAAGGGCAAGTTTTTCAGCGCAAAATTTTCCTGGACAGATGTTTGTACTGTCTGTTTCAATCCTAGTTACTCTTATAGTAATGAATCCCATTCTGATGGAAATACAGGATAACTTTATTAAAAATCCAATTCACGAGATTACTTTCAATAAATTAAAAAAATCTATAGATAATTTCGATCCTTTAAGAGGGTTTTTATACCGAAACTCTGATCCTGATAATTTAAAATTTTTCAGCGAAAAACTTAAGGCAGAGTCTGATTCTTGGAATGTTGTTATACCAAGTTTTATTATAACGGAGCTTAAAGAAGCCTTTGAAATTGCTGTTTTAATATATCTACCGTTTCTCGCTATAGACATAATTGTTTCCTCGATTCTTGTATCCTCCGGGATGTTTATGTTAAGCCCGAACACAGTTGCACTCCCTATAAAAATAGGAGTTTTGATAGTAGCTGAGCCATGGTTAAAAATCTTTGACGCATTTTTATTATCATATAGATGATTGAAATTAGTTTATCAGAATTTTTTCACCTCCTCATTTATATAGCAACGCCAATATTACTTGTAGCCTCGGCTGTAAGTGGAGCTGTTAATCTTCTGTTAGCAACTATTCAACTGCAAGAGCAATCTATTAGCGCGTTTTTAAAGCTTACAGTTATATTCTGTTTTGTTTACTTTTGGGGAAGTAAAAACCTTGAACAGATTAGAGACAGCTTTACAAAAAATATTACTAGAATAGAGTATGTGGGACATAATTCTTCCCTATCTCCCTAATTTTTTTAAAAGCTTTGGCTTTCTTTTATTTTTGCAAGTTGATTATTTTGGCCTTGGCTTTTTCTCAAAAATATCTCTTTCAGCAATGATGGCCATACTACTTGGTCCCTCAGAGTTCTCAGTTACAACTACTATTATTAATTTTCTATTTGGTTGTGCTGTTGCGTTACCAGTTATTGTTATTATTGAGGTATTAACTGGTTCTTCTGAGGTTCTTTCATTAGTTCTTGGGCTGAATTATGCGTCTATATATGATCCATCAACTCAAAGAGAATCATTACCTCTTGTGAATTTAATCAAGTTACTAGTTATATCGATTTTTTTGAATAATCATTTTCATCTTTGCTTCGACGTTCTAGCAAGCTCTAGTTTTACTACAATTAACACTGATATTATTTTTGATGTTCTAACGAAACTTTTTAAACTTTTTTCAAAAATCCTATTCCCATTCGTCCTCGTTTTTACAACGGTTGAAATTTTTTTAGCCCTTTTTCAAAGAGTTCTTCCATCTCTTTCAATGCAATTTGAAGTTCAATCAATAAAAATAGCTCTGTTTTTTGCACTGGGGCTTTCTTTAACTGAGGCTAGGTATCTTGAATCTCTCGTAACAGTTATCTCTAACACCTTTTTTGACATACTCCACATTTTGAAATGAAAAACTTTGAACCCACTGATCATAAAATAAAAAAAGATAAGGAGAAAGGTAACCTGCTTAAATTTGATCTATTAGAGACATTCATTTTTTTTAGCTGCGCGACATCAACCATCTTAATCTGGAATAAGAATTTTTTTTACTCTTTCTCACTTTTTAGAGCACTTTTTGGAGGGCTTCTTGGGATCGGGGTCTCTTGTATAATATTAATATTAGTCAGGATTATTATTAACAAAGGAGTATGGATAAAAAGAGAGAATAAATTTGAATTTGGGAGTAATTTTAAAACCTTTTTTAAAGGTTTTAGAAAGGCTTTATTAATCGGAATTTTTGTAGTAGCATATTTAGTGTTAGTGTTTAACTCAGTGTCTGATTTAAGCAGTCTATTAAAAAAGGTTTTAAGTTTAGGGACACTTTTACTTGTATTAATTTTAGTCTTTGAAGTTATTATTGAATCTATTATGTATCGAAAATCCCTAATGATGGATGCCAAAGAGCTCAAAGATGAACAGAAAGAGTTAGAAGGCAATCCATTGATTAAGAGTGCCATTAAACAGGCTCACAAGGTCATGTTGTATGAGGAAGTAGTGGCTCGAATAAGATCATGTAAATACATAGTTGTTGGATGAATAATAAAGCCAGGCTAGTTCAGTTTGCAAAATATGTTGTTCAGAGAAAAGGTTTAGGGGGACTACTTGCTGTTATTAAAAAAAATTTCTCTCTTGATTCTCTCGAGCTTGTAATAAAAGATAACAATTCACTTAAAATCTGGCCATCAAACAAAGTCCTTAATCACCTTGAAGTGCTTTCAAAGGATGAAATATCAATTGAGGGAACGGTAATTAAGATACCTTTTTTTGTCACTAGCTCTGAAACTCTACCTGTTCCCATAACTCTATTTAGAAGACTTAAAGAGAATGAGTTTAAAGGCTGTTTTATTACATCCCTTGAAATAGAAGGTATAACGGTATTGATTGGGTGTTTTAAGCGAGAGCCTCTTAAATTAACTGATGACCAGATTAACTTATTAAATAGCTTGGTGATCGAGTCTATTTCCGCAAAATTAAAAAATCGGAAACCGGAGTTTAATCTGCCATTGCCAAAATTAAACTCCTTTTACGCAGTTATGTTAAATAAAAATCTCGAGTTTACCAACTTTTCTGGAGATTTTGAACATTTAGTAGGGGTATCAGCTAAAGAGTTACAAGAGGGTGACATATGGGCTGAAATCATTCTGCCACACGACAGGACACGTTTAATGCGTGCTATCAGAAGAGTTTTTAGCTCTAAAAATCCAGAAACATTAATATTTAAAATTAAAAATCTTAAAACCGGCAAATTCAATTCTGTAACAGCCATACTTGGTTATTTATTGGAAGAAGAGCCAAAAATTCTAGGCATTGGTATATTAAACCGCAGAGAAAAAGAGGAAGAGGATACTCAGTTTAAGGTTCTAAACTTAAAAACAGTTAACTTAATATTTAATTTTTTTAAGGTTCTCTCAGAAAGCCCAAATGACATCAAACTCATTTTTCAGCGTGTAACAGAGATTCTTTTAAATGTTTTACCAGAGAATACTGGTGGTTTAATACTAAATAAAAATGAATCCTGGCAATTTATTCAAAGTCATGGTTTGAATCCCGAAGAAAAATCTTTGATTTTGGAGTTCTCAAAAATTGTTCCAATCAACAAGGAAATAGATGAAGTAATTTATGAAAATAGGAGAATTCTTTTTGTAAATATTAGCAATTCTTTATTCTCAGGGTATTTCGTTTCGATCAGAGATATCTCTTTTAAATTCTTTCCATATTTTGAGACATTTAAATTAATAGTACGATTAATTAACTACGCGTTAGAGATTGTTGCAACGGTCGAATCACAAAATAAGTTAATAAACATTCAAAAAAATCTTAACAAGAGCTTATCTAAATTGTGGTCATCGAGAAATAGATTTGACATTGGTGTAATAGCTTTAGATATCTTTAAACGGGTTATAAAAGCAAAAAGAGGATGGTTGGGTGTAATAAATTCTCAAAGAACTCATGTGGAAGGGATTGCAGGTTTTGGTCCAGGAATTGGTTTAACAATTGCAAGAAGTCAGGTTGAACTACTATTACGGCACGACTACTTTGATGAAGCTATAAAAACAGGCGATATTCAAATTGTACCTCCTGAGACAAAATTAGAGTGCTCAGGATTTAATGAGATTATTGAAAGGCTTAAACCAAATGGTTTAATTATCATTCCAATTAAGTACAGCAAAGATGTAATTGCAGTAGCGGTTTTGGAGCCGATTTCCTTAAGTTTAAAAAACGTTAAAAATATCATGCCTTTAATTCAGTACATATCCTTTTATTTAGGGCTAGTTTTAAATGCTTTGAAATTTGAGTACCGAGTATTTGAGGCAGATAAAATGAAAACGATCTCAATTTTCTCTGCTGGAATAGCTCATTATTTGAACAATATATTTCAATCTGTTCTAGGTAATCTTAGCTTGCTGGAAAAAAAGGCGTCGGATGATTTAGCGACCGGAATAAGAACAGCTATTGATTCAGTAAGTAAAGGGGCTTCATTAATACGAAAATTAAATGACTTAGCCTCACCATCAATTAAAGATTTTGAACTAATCAATCTTAATAATCTTATAAAAGAGAACGAGCAGTTAATTAAAACGATACTAGATCCCCAAATTAAGCTAGAGCTTAACCTTGATCCAAAGGTCGGTAATATACTCGGGAATCGAGGATCAATTCAGCAAGCTTTTTTAAATATTTTAATCAACGCCAAAGAGGCAATTGGGAACAAACCTGGAGTGGTAAAAATATCTACCATGGATGTATATCTTAAATCTAATGAGATAGATCCATTACTACCTCCAGGAAAACATGTGTGTATCACAATTAGCGACACTGGTAGAGGTATGAGTGCGGAAGAGCTTCAAAATTGTTTTGAACCATTTTTCAGTACGAAATCCTCTTCCGATCAATTATGGCCTGGGTTAGGTTTATCAGCTACATATTCAATAATGAGAGCTCATGGTGGGGTAGCCACAGCTAATAGTACCCCTGGAGTAGGTACAACGGTAAGCTTATACTTTCCATATCCACTTGCAAACGCAACTAATAGGCAATCAAGAAAATCAGCCTTAATAATTTCTCAAGATCAAAAATTAGTCACAGAGTTAAGATCAATGTTGATTAGTCTTGGAGCAGTAATGGTTGATGACGCAGATATAGCTGATCTTGTATTTGTTGACTTAGATAGCAAACCGAATTCTGAAGATATCTTAAAAAAAGTCCCTGAAAAATGTATTGGGATCTCCTCAAACCCTCAAAATTACTCTAATTTCTACTCTAAGGTTTTACCTAAACCTTTAAATATTTGGAGAATAGCTCAAACCTTATAGATTATGATTAAAAAGCCGAAAATTGCAATCGGAGTAGCATCAACCGAGGGAGATACTTTTGTATCCATTTCAAATGAAATCGTTCCTTTAGATTTGATACTTAGCATTGCAAAAAAATACGGCATACCAGTCATTTGGGATGAAAATATAGCAAGACAGCTTACTCAGTTTGAACTCGATGAAAATCTTCCGCCTGAGTTAGTTGAAGCTTTAGAAAAAACAATTAAGACTCTTAAAAAGGATTAATCCCCTCCTGAAGGGATAAAATACACTTCGGATTTTTTATTGTCTTTTGAATATACAAAATCAACAAGTTCATTGTAGGTTGTATCCTCGGTGTAATTAAATTCAATACCGGCATCCTTCTCTAATTTATGCTCTACTTGGGATGGAAGGGTGTTGCCCTGTTTAAGCTGTCTGGCCCTATTTACTAAAGTTGTTGCGAATTCCAAATTTTTTAACACTAGATTAAAAGTCTCTCTATCTT
>CALHSA010000025.1 GCA_938038205.1 uncultured bacterium
GTCTTTGACAAAGTTAATTGTTTTTTAAAAAAGCTTATGGAAAATTTGTTTGTGTAATTTTCTAATATTGAATTGCCTTGAGGTTTGCTCTTTTCAGTTTAAGTGGCTTAGAAAGTTGTTTTATTAGTGGATTTATAGGATCAGCAAACATTCTTGTCAACCTCTCAGCTTCAGATTAAAGGCTAGGATTGAGAAAATCGAACTTTAATTTGACAAAACACAGTGTTTTTATTTCTTAATTAAGAGAACAATTTTCTTATCTCCCCAAAACCTTGGTACAAGTCTAATCTCATACTATGAAATAAAATTTTCAAAAAACGCCGACTGGAAGCAAACTAAGTGAAACTAAAATCTGATCCTTCAAAAATCTTAAATTTTACCTGAAAACAGTTCTTAAACAAGTAAAATACTTTTTTTGAAACCGAATCAAAAGAGTTGATTGTTACATTTGAATCTCTTTTGATACAGCGACCATCCTTTCGACCTCGAGTGCTACAGGTAAAGTATCTTTTAATCCACTATTTTCGTAGTAATCCATCAATCCCCTTGTTGTCATGTTAATTAGCTCTGCAGCGCTTATTCTGTATATTGGGGCATCGACCTGAATCGCACCAATGATTCTATTGTTAGTTTCCTTGACAGGAACTGCCACAGATATTACCTCTTTTTCAAGAGAGTTGGTTATTAAAACGTAGTTGTTTCTAATTTCTTCAACGCTATTCTTAAGGGCAGCATCGCCTAAAGCGGCTAGATCTTGAGCAGACATTGTTAAAGCAGCAAGAAGTCTACCTCCAGCAGACTGTAATAAGGGAACTGACTGACCCCTCTTAAAGCCAGCTCTCACTGGTTGAGAGCCCTCTTTGCCATTGATGTAAAAAGCTTGATCCTTTAAAAGAATCACAAAATAAACATTTTCATCAATTCTGTTTCTAACAGCTTTTACGGGTGCCTCACTCTTCAAAAAGATAGGGCTATACTGTTCATATGCTTGAGCTAAAGAGAGGGTTTTTGGGCCAAGATAATATCTTTCATTTAACTCATCTTGAGCGACATACCCTCTTGCCTCTAAAGTAGCTAATAATCTGAAAATATTGTTTTTATGGAGCTTTAATTCTCTTGAAAGTTCTGTAACACCCAAAGCACCCTTGTTTTTGACCAGCTCTTCAAGAACCTCAAGAGCGTGAGAAACAGATTGAATTAAGTAATTCCATTTGTCTTTTCTTCCTCTCATATGAAAAAGTTTAAAATCTAAAAGTGGTTTAGTCAACATAAAACATTGATAAGATTTTTTTGCAGACTGTTATTTTTAATAACCTATTTATTTTTGCTTATACCAAGATAAGCTATTTTTGGTTTAATTAAGTTTTAAACATCATGAGAGCACGACTCTTATTACTTGTTTTAGTTTGTAGCTTTTTTTTATTGGCGCTGAAGCTGGTTATAAATCAAAAAGCTTTTAAATTGCAGGACCTTTATCTAGGAGAACCGATCATCGAGACCCCACAGATGGGGCTAAGCATTTCAAAAAATCAGAGAGACCCCTTTTTAAGGCCTTTTTATTTTATACCTAATGAAGTAACTTCTAAAGGAAAATTCGAGTCGGACTGTTTAAAAATCAACAAAAGGTTAATTTTAGATGAGAATTGCTCAGTTTTTTTAAAAGGAGAATGGAACTACCTTAAAAAAAATACGTGGATAAAGGGAGAACCTAATTTTTTATGGTTCATGCTGCTTGGATTGGGGATGTTGTTTTTTGGTTGGCATTTAGGAATTGTGGGATTGATTTTTTTGTCGATAATCTTAATTTTTCATGCCTACTTTTACATAAGACTTGGAAACCTTCAACATTATGTTGTCTTTCCTTTCATTCTAACTTTAGTTTTTAAATCGGATACTTTTTTTAAAGGAATCAATCGAACAAATCAAAGTACATTGGTCCTGGGTTCCCTTTTGGTTCTCTTATTTTTCTTTGTATTTAAGACTCACGCTTTTGAACGATTTACAAAATGGTCGTATCACCCAGATGAAAAAACTAAATTACAACAAACAAAAAATCTTCTAGAAACTGGACAGGGTCCGAGTATTCTTAGACACCCTCCTCTGATGATTAAAAGTTTTGCCCTTGGAAAAAAAGTATTCAAAACTAACGATGATGAGTTTTTATTTAGATTAATTCAATCCCTCTATGTTTTAGTTGGAGTTTTAGCCATCTCTATAATTTGCTATAGATATTTCGGGCTAGAGGGGTTCATTTTTAGCATTAAAACTGGACTTTCCTCCATTTTAATTTTTGTTACAGGAAACTACTTGAAAGAGGATGCTCCATTTTTTTGTTTCTCAGCTTTAGCATACTTAATGATCACATTCTGTGATAAGCAAAAACTACTCTTTTTAAGCTTGAGTTTTTTATTTGGCTGGTTGGCAACAATTTCTAAGTACACCGGATTTTTAACCTTATTGTCTCTTCTTTTTTTATGGTGGGTTCATGGGGTAAGCGTTTTTAGATCTCTTCTTGCCATGATTGTTACTGGTATTTTAGTCGTAATCGTTTTTGCTCCAGAGTTAGTGTTAGAAATTCACTCTGCTGTTGAAGGTCTAAAACTTGAAGTTATTGGAAAGCTAAGCGCTACTAGCGGATATAGATATCCTGCTATTGACTTTTTATTCCTGTACAGCTTTTTAGGCACTTACGTAATTTTTGAGAACCCTTTCTTTGGAGTTATTAGTGTATTGGCTACAGTTTTTCTACTTAAAAATAATCAGCTGAGACCATTCGGTTTTATTCTGCTAGCACATTATTTAATTTTTGAGATCAATCAAGGGAAGCCACCACAAATGGAGCGATATTTGCTACCGTCCTACATATTTTTAATTCTTGGAGTCTCAGGAGTTGCATCAAAATTTTCCGTTTGTAGAAAACTTCTCTTTATTTCAATTCTTTCAAACTTAATTCAGTTGGCGTTTTTATCAATTCCTAGTTTGACCTCTGAATTTCGTGTTAGCGAATATTTATGTGAACAGGGTGCTACGAAAGTGATTCACTCACGGCATATTTTAAGAACCAAATGCAACACTGAGCTACTTTCATTTAAAAGAGATACAATACACCTTTTTAATTCTTATGATTTTCAGCCAGAATCGACTTTCTATGTAATGACATCAATGCATATTTTAGGATTCATCGAGCCTCGCGTTGATAAAAATAATATAGGTTTTGGCGCTCTTACTTTTGGGTTAGCTAGAAAATTTAGATTTAAAAAACAAATTGGCAGTAGAATTTTTCAGAAAGCTTATCTAAATAATGTTTACTACGTTTATAAAGTTGAGAATACGGAGTTTTCTCGAGTATTAAGAAGAGTAAGAAAATTCTACGGCGTTTAAACTCCCTTAAAAAGGGATTTCCTCTTCTGGATCTCCCAATTCGTCTGCTGCTTGCAAAGCTCTTAATATTTCCTCATCTTTGCTAAATTCCTCAGGTTGCTCTTGATTTCTACTCAGAAACCTAACATTTGAGGCAATTATTTCAACGCTAGTTCGAGTTTGACCCTGAGAATCTTGCCATTTTCGTGATTGTATTTTTCCCTCAACAAATACTTGAGAACCCTTTTTTAAGTATCGCGAGCAAAGCTCTGCAGTTTTTCCAAAAGCAACTATGTTATGCCACTCAGTTATATCAACAATCTGGTCAGTTGTGGGATCACGCCTTTTTTCGGATGTTGCTAAACTGAACTGACATACTTGTACCCCAGAGGGAGTGATTTTTAGTTCGGGATTTTTTCCCAGGTTTCCAATCAAAAAGACTCTGTTCATAATTTAATAAAACTCTTTATTTTACTACAATACAAATTAATAATGATACTTTTAAACCTTCTTTCACTAACTGAGAACGTATCAACATTTACAGGAACCTTGTCTCCAGAGGTATTAAATGAACGAATAAATTCTGAATATTTTAATGTTAAGAACGAGGGGAGGTACAAGTTCAGCATAAAGAAACAGTTTGATTATTTTGAGTTTACTGGAAACATCGAATTTGATTTTGAGCAGATGTGCGGAAGATGTGTTGAATTTAAGCCAAGAAATTTAACCATACCAATTAGTGGAGTGGTTAAATTTAAACAATCAGATGACATGGAAGATGATGTAGGAATCTACTACACTGAGTCAGAAGTGTTTGATTTAGAGGAACTTTTAGTCGAACAAATAATTTTGAACTTAGATCCATTTTGGTTGCCAGAATTAGAAGATGATAAATGTGAAATGTGTGATCAAACTATTTGTTTAGATAAAGGCAAAAACTCAGTTGGAAACCTTTTTGAGTCAAACACTTTAGAGAACCTAAAAAAAACCTTTGCTAAGAGAGGTTTTTGAATTTTTAAACCAGTAAGTATATAATTCATGTGTGGTAAAAATTAGGCTCCAAAGATTTGGTAGGCACAAAAGGCCCTTCTATCGAATTGTTGCGGCTGATGAGAGATGCAGAAGAGATGGACGATTTCTTGAATTAATCGGACACTATGATCCTTTAACAGATCCAATCAGTATAAAGATCAGTAAAGATTTATTTTTAAAGTGGATAAATTTTGGAGCTCAACCATCTGATACTGTAAGAAAGTTGGTGAACAAAGTGTATCCAAATTTGTTGGATGAAATTGAATCACGTAGGAGACAAAAAATAATATTGGCAAGAAGGAAGAGGAAAGAAAGACAAAAAGCTAGGGCAGTTTGAATTTTAGCTTCATAACTTTATTTCCTGAAATAATACTCTCCTATTTTTCTTATGGGGTTCTTGGCAGAGCAGTTAAGTCAAAATTAATAAACGTTCAGGTTTACAATTTAAGAGATTACAGTTTCGATGATTCAAAAACGGTTGATGATTATCCCTATGGGGGGGGACCTGGAATGCTTTTAAAACCAGAGCCAATTGGCCTTGCAATTCAACACGTCTGTTCTGTAGTTCGAGGAAAGGTCATACTTCTATCATCAACAGGCATTCCTTTTTCATCATCTTTAGCTCATAAGCTTTCTAAAGAAAAAGCTCTTATTTTCGTCTGTGGTAGATATGAGGGTGTTGATGCAAGAATCTCCGAAATTTTCTCAGATTACGAAATTAGTATTGGTCAGTTTGTTTTAACGGGTGGAGAAATTGCGGCACTAGCAGTGGCTGATGCAATTAGCAGGTTTATACCTGGCGTATTAGGCAATTTATCCTCCTCAGAATTAGAATCATATAACGACATAATTAACTTGGAGGCTCCTCATTACACTCGACCGAGCATGTACTACGGCTTAAGCGTGCCTAAGGTTCTTACTTCAGGTAATCATAAACTTGTAGCTGAATACAAAAGGGTTAAATCAGAGGAACTAAGATCGAAAAGGGTAAGCTATTTGAACAAAACTTAAATGAAACCGGTTTGCGTCTTAATTGAGGATGACAGTGATGTTCAGGAATTGATAAAAAAGGAACTGAACGGTGCGGGATTTGAAACTTTGGCATTTTCTTTGTGGTCCGACGTAAGTCTCTCAAACGTACAAGGAGTTGATGTAATTTTGTTAGATCTGTGGCTTCCAGATGCAGATGGTTTAAGTCTGATTCCAATTTTGAAGGAAAATTATGATAGCCCAATAATTGTTCTTAGTGCACAGGGTGACCCTGATACTATAGTTCGAGCGATGAGGCTTGGGGCGGATTATTATTTGGAAAAACCAGTAAACATTCAAAAACTCCTATCTATTCTACGTTATTTAAACACTGAAAAATTTAAACCCAGTCATTCAGGTGAATTTAGTTTTCGAAGATTGAAAATAAAAAATTCGGCGGAAACAGTAAATTTCACTAGGAGATCTTTAACTCAAAGCGTAATGTTTTTTGGTTTGGGTATTCACTCAGGTAAAAAATATGGTTTACAAATTGAGCCTGGGAAGAATGGAATTCAATTTCAACCGTTTGGAACTTCACTCTTGTTTCCAATCTCAGCTGCTGAGAATTATCCTGCTGGTTTGAGCTCAGGTATTAGATTTGGAGAGTTTGAAATAAGAACAGTTGAACATCTATTATCTGCTTTGTGGGGATCTGGCATAACAGATTGTGTCATAAAAACTGGGGCTGAAATTCCGATCCTTGACGGAAGTGCAATAGATTTTTTAAAAGCCTTTAAAAAGGTTGGTATCACCGATGTTGGATCCGGTGAGGAGATAATTGTTAAAGAAAGCTTTGATCTAAATTTTAGTCATGGAAGGTATTTTCAAGTCTTTCCTAGTGACGATATTGATATCACTTACATCTTGGAATTGGACGGAGAGAGAATAGTTGCTAGGTATCGAGGAGAGGAATCTTATGAAACTGAAATTGCTCCAGCTAGAACTTTTGCTCAAATTAAAGATGTTGAAACAGCACACAATTCCGACTTGGCACAAGGGGGAAGATTTAATAATTTTATTTTGCTTGATGGAGTACACCCCATAAACACCACGTTAAGATTTGATAATGAACCTGCTAGGCACAAAATTCTTGACCTCCTAGGAGATTTATTCTCTCTGGGCTTCCGTTGGAGGCTTGGGATAGTTGCTCACAAAACTGGACATTCTGAAAACTTAGAGCTTTTGAAACATCTTAGAACCTTATATCTTGAGGAAGAGTAGAAAAAATTTTTAGAATTAAGTTGGTAGATGAACCCAGCCCCTTTGTTAGAGGTCTTTAAGGGAATATTTGATTGGGTTTATCTTAGAAAAAGCGATATAGTCGGCAAATCTCTTGGTGAGATAATCCAGAACAGTCATTTTGGAACTTTGCTCTCACTCAAGGTTAGTGGTGTTAAAGATGGCAAGGGAGGCAAGACTTTAATATTAAAATGTGATAATCCTAATGATTTATTCAATGCGAGCTTGATGGTAAATGAATTAAAAAAAGCTTTGAGGCGCAAACTGCCATTTAGGTTTGAAATCAAGTTAGTCAGGTCCTAAGGTTTCATATCTGACACTCCCAGGGTATACTAGAAACTAGGTTATAGTGGGTAAGGTTAATATAATCGAAATTCCAGATAACCATCCTTTGTGGGATAAAGTTGACTCTGATGCTATAAAAATAATTAAAAGATTAAGAAAGTTTGGTTACACGGCATATTTGGTTGGAGGATGTGTCAGGGATTTACTATTAGGCAAAACTCCAAAAGATTTTGACGTCGTAACTAACGCTTGGCCTCGAAGAATTAGATCCTTATTTCAGAACAGTAAAATTATTGGAAGAAGATTCCAGTTGGTTCATGTTTATTTTGGCGAAAAAGTTATTGAAGTATCAACTTTTAGACAAGAGGATAAAACTCCACCAGAGATTACCAAGGATGGTTCAATCAGGAAGTCTGAGAACAGGTATGGAACAGAGCAGACGGATGCTTTTAGAAGAGATCTAACAATTAATGCCCTTTTTTTTGACCCGATAAAAAAAAGGATAATTGACTATGTCGACGGCTATAAAGATTTGAATGAAAAAAGAATAAAGGTTATTGGAAATCCGTTGCTTCGTTTTGAAGAAGACCCTGTACGAATTATACGTGCTCTAAGACATGCTTTTAGAACTGGCTTTGAGATTCAAAAAGATGTTATCGAGGTTATTAGAATGAGAAAATCGAATTTAAAACTGGTTTCAGCGCAAAGGAATTTCGATGAGATTAAGAAAGACGCTTTACATGGAGATTTTAAAAATTATCTTCAATATTTACACGTTTATAGCGTATTGACCACTCTTTTTCCAAACATTAATCCAGAAACTATCGATTGGGATTTGATTGAGAGAATTGAGCGAGGAAATATTAATCTGTATCCAGAGGTTATGGTTGCATCACTCTTTTTTGCTTTCTCGAAGTGTGAGATAAGCAAAATCCCCTCTGCAGAGTTGGTACAGAATTCCCTATTTGACTTATTTTCAATATGTAGTCCTCCTAAAAATGTTTTAAAGCGAACTGTCCTTTTACTGATGCTTTTAAAACGTTTCTTAAAACAGGTACAAGGGAAAAGGGTTAAAAAAAATTTTACAATTCCTGATTCTGTACTACCTATTTTCAATAACTTACTTGCTGTCATTGCGCCAGAAATGATACAGTTTGTTGAGGTACTACAAAATGAAAGTATTGGGGATTATTCCAGCAAGATTAGGTAGTCAAAGATTAAAAGCTAAACCTTTAGTTGATCTAGGTGGTAAAAAAGTTGTTCAAAGGGTTTGGGAACAGGCTAATAAAAGTCAAACATTAACTGATCTATATGTTGCAACCGACTCGAATGAAATAAAAGAAATATGTGAAAAGGTTGGGGCTAAGGTAATACTAACTTCAAGTAAACCTAGAACTGGCTCAGATAGGGTTGCTGAAGCTTACTCGATACTTGGTAACAAAGCTGATTTGGTATTAAATATTCAAGGAGATATGCCTTTTATAAATCCTGAACTCATAGACACTTGTGTTAGATTCTGTCAGGAGAGAAATGAGTTTGATATGGCAACTCCAGTTTACCCGATATATGACCAGAATGTTTTCAATAGGAATACTACAGTAAAAGTAATTTTTAGAGGGGATGGAGAGGCAATTTATTTCTCTAGAGCACCAATCCCTTACCCAAGATTTATGCCGGATGCCAATCAACCCTTGGGGTTCAAGCACCTTGGGCTTTACGTGTTCAAGCCTGATGTTCTTTTAAAGTTTTCAGAGCTAGAAACAGGGGTGTACGAGAGTAGAGAAGGGTTGGAACAGTTAAGGCTACTGGAGAACTCATTCAAAGTAAGGTTGGTTTTTGTTTCGGAAGAGCTTTGCTTACCGGGAATAGAAATTGACACTGATGAGGATGTTGAAAAAGCCTTAAGGTACATTGAGGAAACTGAAGGCCAACCTTAAAAGCTTCCTATAAGTTTAGCAACCGGTTACGCTTAACCTACTACTTTTTTAACATTTCTTCTTAGGTTATAACTGGCTAAAAAGTTAACTTAAAGTGCTCTGTTGGTTTTTTATCCTCAAAAAAGATTTAAACAGGTTTCAAACTTTAAGACTCTTAGAATAATTAATATGTATTCTACTAATATAAGAGATTTCTAAGTTAGGTCAGGATAAAAAAAAATTCAGGGAAAGGTGGAAGGATTTGTTAAAAAACAAAAATTTGCACATAAAAACTGTTTTTGGCAAAACGGAGCAGTAAAGAATTTAAAGACTTGCTCCAATTTGGTTACTCTGCTTTAAAACTTTTTAACAGCCACGCTTTTTGTTTCTATTACGTTTTCATGACAAGTACAGAGTAGAGCAAAAGCTATTTTTGTAGCTCGAGAAAAAAATTTCTACGCATGTTTCTATTCTTAAAAAAGTTACTGTGAATAGAAATTGTATTGAGAATTTAAATATTTTCATGTTTCCTCGAATAACAATGGTAAAGATTTAAACTTTTCAGATTAGCTCTCTGATTTTGTATACTTACAAAGTGGAGAAAGAAAAGGCGTATCATTATATTCCTTATGTTATTGAGCAAACAGGTAGAGGAGAAAGAAGTTATGATATCTATAGTCGACTTTTAAAAGAAAGGATAGTTTTTCTTGGTTCCGAGATTGATGATAACGTAGCTAACTTAGTTGTGGCTCAGTTGCTTTTTCTTGAGGCAGAGGATCCTAATAAAGATATCTTTATGTACATTAACTCTCCGGGTGGGGTTATAACATCAGGATTAGCCATTTATGACACCATGCAGTATGTTAAACCTGATATATGCACAGTCTGTATTGGTCAGGCAGCAAGTATGGCAGCAGTTCTTCTGGCTGCTGGGTCAAAAGGAAAGAGGATTAGTCTTCCTCACTCGAGGATTATGATTCATCAACCAATGGGCGGAACAAGAGGCCAGGCAACTGATATCAGCATTCAAGCCAAAGAAATACTTAGATTAAGAGATATTCTCTACAATATATTAGCTGTTAAAACCGGAAAGTCAATTGATAGGATTGAGAAAGACTGTGAAAGGGATTATTATATGTCCGCTCAAGAGGCGTTGGATTACGGAATAATAGATGCAATTTACGAAAAAAGAGCATAATATAAAAAGTAGAGATGTCTAAAAACTTTAATAAAAACTTTCGGTGTTCTTTTTGTAACAAAAGCCAGGAGGAAGTTAAAAAACTAATAATGGGGCCTGGTGTCTTTATTTGCGACGAATGTGTTGAGCTTTGTCTTGAGATTCTTAAAGAAGATGTAGAGGTTGAGGCTTTTGAGAGTGGCAGCTCGGGTGTTTTTAAAGTACCAAAACCGCAACAGGTGAAAGAACACTTGGATCAGTATGTAATAGGTCAAGACTCGGCAAAAAAAATTGTCGCTGTAGCTGTTCATAATCACTACAAGCGGATTATTTTGAGTCAGCAAAGGAAGGATGTTGAGTTAGGAAAATCAAATATTTTATTTATTGGTCCTACTGGAACAGGGAAAACTTTGATAGCACAAACCTTAGCAAAATTCTTAGATGTACCATTCACAATTGCTGATGCGACCAGTTTGACGGAGGCAGGATATGTTGGAGAGGATGTAGAGAACATTTTGCTTAGTTTGTTACAGGCAGCAGACTTTGACATTGAAAAAGCTCAGAGAGGAATTGTGTACATTGATGAAATAGATAAGATTGCTCGAAAAGGTGGACATGTGTCAATTACCAGGGATGTCTCTGGAGAAGGGGTACAACAAGCTCTTTTAAAGATTCTTGAAGGAACGGTGGCTAACGTGCCTTTAAAGGGAGGAAGGAAGCATCCTCAGCAGGATTATATCCAGTTAGACACAAGTAACATACTTTTTATTTGTGGTGGAGCTTTTGTTGGTCTAGAGGATATTATCAGGAGAAGATTAGGAAAGAATAAGATTGGTTTTGGGAATTTTGAGCCTAAGCAGGAAATTAATATTGATGAAAGTTACTCGATTTTATCTCAGGTACAAGTTGAAGATCTAATCCAGTTTGGAATGATACCTGAGTTTGTAGGGAGATTGCCTGTGATAGCAGTTTTACATGATCTGGACGTTGAGGGGTTGAAGAGAATACTAACTGAACCCAAGAATGCACTAATAAAGCAGTTTTCTAAGCTACTTGAATTAGAGAGGGTAACCCTTAAGGTAACTGATGAAGCAATTGAGGAGATAGCCAAAGAAGCTATGGCTCGTAAGACTGGTGCAAGGGGACTTAGAGCAATTTTGGAAAATATAATGCTAGATGTTATGTTTGATGTTCCTTCTTTAAGAAACGTAAAAGAGGTCGTTATAACCCCAGAGTGCGTAAAAAACAAAGAAAACCCTCTTTTAGTTTTTGATACGAATGAGGTTAAAACAGCTCAGGGTAAAAATTAAAAATAAAAAACAAGACAAAAATTAAAAAAAAAGTAGACAAGGTTACTAGTCCATGGTATGCTGGAATAAGTAAATAAAAATTAACACTAAAAATATTTAATAAAAATAACATAAATAAAAGGAGAGTTTTTCCAGGTGGCGCTTACACTAAAGCCTGATAGTCAAAGCTCCTTTAGCGCGATAAATACGCAAGGTTTGTCCAATTATACAGTCCAAGAAAGAGGTATATTAGCAATTGCAAAGCCATTTTTAGAGTTCTGTATTCAAAAAGTTTTACAACATATATTTCCTAAGTACAAACTGAAGGTAATACTTATAAATAGTGTAGGTGGAATTAATATTAGTCTCTTAGATTCAATTTTTAGTAAAAAAAAGCTAATAGAGGTAAAGGTACCATTCGATATACTTGAAAAAGGCAAAACAGAGTTGGAGGAAACGATATACAGTATAAAAGCAAAAATTGAGGTAATTCTGGGGAAAAAGCAGCCATGCTACAATTTGGATGGAAAAATTAACTGGCTCTATCAAAATGTAATAAAACCGTTTAAAAGCCTTAACAAACAAATAGAGAGGGGAAAAAATGTAGGTGAAGAACACCTAAAACTGCTTGCACAACTGTGCTTGTTCCTTATTTCGTTTCCTAGAGATCAAATCGATAAGTATGCTACGGAGGTTAGTAAAATCTGTAAA
>CALHSA010000026.1 GCA_938038205.1 uncultured bacterium
TAATTGACGGCAAGATGAGATTAATTATAAACCGGTCAAGGTTTGTAAATAGTCCGGTAAAAATTGATCCGAGTATCTTAAATCTTGCCTATAAAATCATAAACTGATTTATGATAAGAAGGGTTTTATTATTAATTGTCATTTTTGGGAAATTAATAGCTGAACAGAATATTGACACTTCATTATTTAAGAGAGACATAAAGGAGCTTTTAGATTTGGATATTTATTCATTTAAAAAGAGTCAAACCAAATCATTTAATATTCCTGGATCAATTCTGGTTTATACCGAGGATGATTTTAAGAGTTTCCCAGGCACAAGATTGACTGAGTTCTTAAGAAATGTTGTTGGGGCCCAGGCATTTTATATCAACAAAAACGATATAGTTTTCTCCTTACGAGGATCGGCATCTCAATTTTCAAATAAACTCCAAGTTCTAATAAACGATCAGCCAATAACTTCTTTTCCCTTCTCCGGGGTTTTCTGGGGAGAGTATGATCTACCTCTTCAGTGGATTGAGAGGATTGAGGTACTGAAAGGACAATATGGATCAATCTGGGGCTCAAATAATGTAAACGGGGTAGTTAATATAATATTAAAAAGAGATCTAGGTCATCAAAAAGCCATCTCCTCGGTTGGTGTTTATCAAGGAAAACCTGGCATATCAGTTGCTTCTCAGCTGAAAAGCAATGAATTCTCTTACTTACTACTTGGTGAAGCAAGGACATTACCTGGTAATGATAAATCACTTTATTTCTCTGAGTTAGATCCAAGTGATGAAACTTCGATTGGTAGAGCTGGTTTTATTCTTAGTAAGAAACAAGAAGGTGTTGAATTTAGGGCCCATGTTTTAGGTTTTAACACTGATTTTAATCGAACAGTGTTACTTTATTATCCACCTGTTGAGGGAGGTTATTTAACTGATGAGGGTGGAGGTAGATCCCTGCTTTCAGCACTTCAAGTTTCAAAAGAAATAAGCGAGGGAAAAATAAGTTTAGATTTAAAGAATAGTTTACAAAACTATAGATACTCTTTTGTTAAAATATATGACGTTGTAAACGAATTTGAAACTAGGTATGAAAGGCATTTCGGAAAATTGAAAACCACTGCTGGTTTTAACTTACGACACGTAGCTTCGGATGCTGATAATTCAAGTAATTTTGCCTTTTTACCTGAGGAGCGAAGTTTTAATCTAAAACTTCTTTTTTTGCAGTTTGAAGCCCCTCTTGGAGATAAAACCGAAGGGATTTTTAATTTGGGCTTTGAGGATAATTCTTACTCTGGCTCTAATACATCATTGAACCTTAGATTTGGGCAATCATTCTCAGATAACTTGTTTGGTTACATCTCTATGGGTAGAGCTTACAGACTGCCCTCAAGAGTTGAGCATGATATGATTTATGCTTTCAGACAAATTCCAATTTCAGAGAACATAACACTCCCTGGTGTATTACTGGGGAACAATCGGGTAAAAGATGAGGAAGTTAGAGGTATAGACCTTGGAGCGAGATATTTAATCTCTAACGATTGGGCTCTTGATTTAAGCACATACTGGTATACATATGATAATTTAGTTACTTTTAAGAGCTATCCAAATATTGAGTACAACGACTATTATCAAAGTTTTATTATACCCATTTACGTTGAGAACAACATGACAGGTACTGCTAAAGGTGCAGATGTAATTCTAAAAGGAAACTTATTAGAGAATTTATTTGTTGAGCTAGGCTACCAATATATCCTGGCTTCAAGTGATGTAGAGGAGAACAACACTGGTTACATTGAGCCTGAGCTAAGAGCTCCTAAACATGCGCTACTTTTAAAACCAAAATTTGAGCTCGGAAGATTCACATTCGAAGCTTTAGCAAGATATTGGAGTGCTAATAATTTTCTAGTTGGAGGAGATTTATTAACTCTAGATGCTGGGGTTCGATATGACATATCTGAACAGGATAGTTTAAAACTGATAGGTAGAAATTTAGTAAAAACAAATGACTTTGAAACATTTACTTTCGCAGGCTACTCATTAGCTACTGATTTACCTACTGAGATTGGTATTTACTATATAAAAAGTTTTTAAAACTTAAACAAAATAGCTAATCAAGTGTGAGCCTAATATAGGCCACGTTAAAGAATCATGATACCAAAAAACTGTAGACAATTTTTTAATGAAAATGTTAAACAGAAATTGTCCCCTCTCTTACTTTCTCTTCACGCTCTTTTTTACTTAACTTCTCACCCTTGAAAATCCACACCTTAACTCCAAGTATTCCATATTTAGTTTTTGCCTCAGCAAATCCATAATCAATCTCTGCTCTTAATGTATGAAGAGGGACCCTTCCTTGATGATATTTTTCAGATCTTGCAATATCAGCACCAGCCAAACGCCCAGATACCATGATTTTTACACCTTTCGCTCGGCTGCGAAGAGCTCGATTAAGTGCTTCTTTCATTGCTCTTCGATAATTCACTCTCCTTTCGATATGAAAAGCTATGCTCTCAGATAGAAGTTTTGCATCCAGATCAGGCTTCCTAACCTCAATAATATTAATCGCAACGTCTTTATTAACTAGCTTATATATTTCTGCTTTTAGCTCCTCAAGCTCCTTGGACCGCTTGCCAATAATTATACCAGGACGAGCTGAGTGAATATTCAATTTAATGTTGCCAGCTACTCTCTCAATCTCGATTTTAGAAATAGCTGCGTTCTTCAAGCGTTTATTTACCAGCCTCCTTATTTCCCAGTCTTGCTTTAAAAATTCCGCAAACTGTGTTCCCTTGGCAATCCATTTTGAACTCCAATAATCCGTTATTAATAGCCTTAAACTTTTTGGATGTACCTTCTGTCCCATACTAAACTCCTAGCACAACAGTAACATGACTAAATCTTTTCAGTATGCTCACAGCTCTACCTTGTGCTGCCGGCATAAATCTCTTTAGCTTTATTCCTGAATCAACCCAACCAGCAACAACACTCATTTCATCAACCACATGTCCACGTATTCTAGCTTCATGCTCTGCTTGCCGTAGGAGTTTCTCCAAAATCCTCGCTCCCTTCTTCTTACTTGTTGCAAGCTTTCTTTCAGCAATTATAACAGGACAACCTTTGATTTCATTAAGCACTAGTCTCATTTTCTGGGGCGATATTCTAACATTCCTTAGCGTAACCGAAACTAAATTCTCCCCAGCCTTAGCTCGACTTCTGTTAATTGCATTGACCGGTATTACCTTTGGTTTCAGCTTTCCCATAAAACTGACTTATTATAAATGGCATGGATAAGAAACTCAAATTTATTACCTAAAATCACTACTTTTTCTGTACCGAGGTATCCTTTCTATGCCCTGAGTGCATTGTAAAGGTTCGAGTATGAGAAAACTCTCCTAGTCTGTGACCCACCATATTCTCTGTTATATAAACAGCATTAAACTTCTTACCGTTATGAACAAGAAATGTTAAACCAACCATTTCAGGAATTATCATTGATGCCCTTGACCAAGTTTTTATAGGTCCTTTATGCACACCCTCCTTTACTCTCTTCACCCACTTTATAATACTTGGGTGAACAAAAGGACCTTTTTTTAAGCTACGTGCCATAGCACAATTTTAGCAAACTAAGCGGTTTCACTCCAAACGACTAGCTAAAATTTTCCTGATTTCTTTCATTAATTCTTCATTAAGAACCCTAGGCACTTTATATTGATCCCCCAATTTACCCTTATCTTTCATCCAAGCAACAAAAAACCCCTTAGGAACTAAAGTAACAGCTGGAGCTTCTAATCCACAATTCTCCTTTCTGTGATCATTGTAATCATCATTTAACTGTTTTAACTTGCTATCTATCAAAGTAGCTAACTCCAAGGGATCAACAGATGTCGTTGTCTCAATAAAGAAATGATGCCTACCATAAGCATTTTGCTGGTTTAAAAATTCTGCGCCAACACAAAAATCAACAACATGCGTATTTAACTGCTTAGCAGCCTCAAAAACAGCTATTTCTAACTCCTCTCCAATCAGGTGTTCGCCAAATGCCGATAAAGAAAATTTCGTTCTACCTGTAATCATAATTCTGGGCGGATTTAATGATACAAATCTTACAGTATCACCAAGGATGTATGACCAGAAACCTGCTCCATTTGTAAGCACT
Source organism: uncultured bacterium (assembly GCA_938038205.1). Lineage (GTDB taxonomy): Bacteria > Bdellovibrionota_C > UBA2361 > JANWWW01 > JANWWW01 > CALHSA01. The sequence goes on from CALHSA010000026.1 coordinate 4,144, forward strand.
AGTGCGTAATTAACATCAAGTTCAACATTTTTTAACCAGTGCCTTACAGGAGCCTTTGAATTTAATTCTTCAAAAGGAACAAATTCGAAGAAAATACCGTGATTAAAGAGCAAGCGCAACCCCTCTCCAAATGCCTGATCGCCAACCGCAATAAAACCTTCACTAGAAGGATAAACCTCCCTGAAATCCAAATCTAGACCATCACATATTTCTTTAAATCGATCATAGTAAGGTAAAAAATTTACGCCTCCGTGAATCAATATTTGCAAATCCGGGAAGCGACGAGTTAGAAAACCTTTCTGGTTATCTACAGATAAGCCTAATCTTTCAAAGAAAACTATCAACCAACTAGGCATTCCAGCAATCCCTGTTATTTTTTGCCCAGAAAGATTTTTTACGATCTCTCCAACTCGCTTATCCCAGTCTGGTATTGAAGCTATAGTAGAGGGTGGATACTTAAATGGTTTTAAAAAAAAGGGCAAATTTTTAGTTGAAAAACCACTAACCTCACCTACAAATATCTTAGGGCTTGGCTCCTCAAATTTTTCTGCAGCAGTCAAGATTAATGTTTTTCCTGAGAAAAGTTTCGAGTTTGGCTTATTGAGGTAGTGGAATGCTAAAAGATCAATCCCAGCTAAGGTATAATTAAGTTTGATATTGGAGTTATATGGTATGTACTTACGCGATCCCGTTGTCGTACCACTTGTCCAAGAGTAATTATTTATGGTTCCTGGCCATATTTTATTTGTGACAACCGGGAAATCAGATTTCATGTACTCATCCCAAAAATTTTCGTAAGTTCTTAATGGCACTGCTTGCTGATATTCCTCAACACTCATTCGTGGATTTAAATTATGGTCTTTAAAAAACTTGCATCCCGAGCCTTGATTTATGATTTTTTTCAAAATTCTGATTTGAGATTCAATTGGGTTTAGGTTGTTTAAATAATTAATTCGAATTCTACTAAGGGTGCGTAAAAAAGAATCTACCATAATCTTGAATCAAAACTCCTTATTTTACGAGAAATTATTAGTTAAAACAAAAATTGAATAGAGGGAGAATATTACGACGAGGAGATCGGAAACGCTATTATCTCAAACTGATTTCGTATATATCTTTACCCATTCTATTTCTCTGTTTGTACGCTATGAGAGTAAATCAGTCGTATGACCTAGAAGATTACTTTAAATATGAAGATTACATCCACGCTCTGAGTTTTTTGGAGTATGAGATCAAAAAAGAGGAAAATACTATTAATTCAGAACCTGAAGCTAAACATACCGTAGGAAGAGTACGAACTGTTGAAGTAACAGGTTTTAAACCAAATCTATATGATATAAGCCGAAATTACAATCATGCAAATACTTTGCATTTTTTAAAAAACATAATCCTTAAGTATGGTAAGTATAAAAACAAAGCTGAAGAATTGGCCTACAAAATTTTAATTGAGAGTGAATTAATGCAGTATGACCCGCTTTTTGTAGCTGCCGTAATTAAATCTGAGAGTGCTTTTAATGAGTTCGCTAAATCACATGTAGGTGCTACTGGTCTAATGCAAATCATGCCTGCAACAGGTAAGGTTATTGAGAGATTCAAAGATTTTGAACCTATTTTAGGTGCAAGCTTAACAGATCCTAACTATAACTTAAAGCTTGGCATTAGATACCTAAAATATCTTGATGAGATGTTCAATCATAATAAACTGTTAGTTTTAATAGCCTACAATTGGGGGCCTGGGAGAGTATTAGATGCTTTTAGCGGGAAAAGAAAAATCCCCCCTGAGGTTATAAAGTATGCAACTAAAATTTTAAGTGATCATGCAAAATGGATCAAACAACTCTCAAGGATTTAGTATCTTTTGTAAGAGCTCAGTTAATCTAATCAATATTTTCTGAGTTGAAACTGAAAAATTATTGTTGGGCTCTACTTCACATTTTTCTCGTAACTCTGGAATAAGCTCATTAAAAACAAAATCATGAGCTCTCCGAGACGAATCAAAAATTCTGCTCTTTTTATTCAAGAAAGCTTCAAATAAAAAATTCACTAAATCATTAATTCCTTCCCCGGACTCAGCTGAAACCTTAAATATAGGGATATTCTTTTTACCGATAATCTGTAAAGCAAACTGCAAATCCTTTAAAAAATAATCAACCCCTGGCTGATCTATTTTATTCACTATTATACAATCACAGATTTCTAAAATTCCTGCCTTGATACACTGAATAGAATCACCACTTGAAGGGGTCAAAACTGCTAGCACCGTATCTGCAACCATTCTAATGTCAACCTCATTCTGCCCAACTCCAGTTGTCTCAATTATCACCCGAGGAAAGCCAAAATTTGCCAGAATCCTTATGGCATCAATAATTACACTACTTAACCCTCCATAGCTACCACGACTTGCAAATGATCGAAAAAAAACATTCTCTTTCTCTAAGAATCGAATCCTATCTCCCAGTATCGCTCCACCGGTAAAATGACTTGAGGGGTCTACAGCAAAAATAACAATGGGTTCGTCATTTATTTTTTGAGTAATCTTTGATATCAACGTTGATTTTCCAGATCCTGGAGCTCCGGTAAAACCAACAACAACTGGTAGAACACTTGGGTTTTGTTGGTAAATTTGGCTCAATATTTCAAGTTTCTGTATCCCAACTAAGTTCTCGATTAGACTGATTAATTTTGTCGCCTCTTTAAAATTCACAATTTAAAAATTTTCTAAAATTATATTTTTTCTTTTGGATTTTTTTGACTCCCAATAACATACTATTAATGAGATTAGCGCAAATATACTCCAAAGATAAACAAGCACTGAAATTGCAAAATATATGTCGTCATATGGGTAGTTTGCAAAATAGCTATTAGGCAAGATTGATAAACCAGCTACTACTAAACCTACTATTTGAAATGAAGTGCTAAATGGCAGCAGCATCGTTAAAGCCATAAATACGTAATAGTAATTTGAAGCTGATATTATTTGCACCAAAAAAAAGGAGACTATTGCCACTACTGAAAGATCTGTTGTTGTTTTAGTAACAACTAATGCCCAACCAAAAACAAGTAATCCAATCAAAGCATAATGTAAAATGAAATTTTCTTTTTTGACCTTTTCTCTTTGAGTTTTCCAAAGGCTAAAAATATCCTCCGCTGTGTGATCCTTAGCATTGAAAGCTCGACTCTCCTCTGAATACGACGAGATAATTTTTATACCAACGTGATTTGAAGAAAGAGTAGCTGAATGTTTTTTCATGTTATCGAAAAAGTCCTTAAAATGACCAAATCCTCTAAATAGCGTTACTTCAAAAAACAGGAAAATAAGTGTTACTAGAGTTGCACACTTTACCATTCTCAAGAACTCAATTCTTGAGGTTAATGCAAGTCTGAAAGCTAAGCCAATTAGAATGAAAGCCGGAAAGACTCTAAGTAACGCCGGCAACGTTAAGATTGAATATGCCAAACGATTGTAACCAAGTTTCAGTAAACTTACACCTAGTAATGAAAGGGCAAACCAGTCCATTCGAGCAAATGAATTACCTATCCACCCATAATCAGCTATTGCGTTAGTGCCCCAAAAAGCTGTAAAAACTGATAATCTCTGAAATCCAAATGCTTTGTAAGCTACTATTGCAGATATAACAAGAAGAGCAAAATCTGCGAATGAAATCAAAGTTAAATTAAGGTCAGTTGGGGGTAAAAGATTTGATATTAAGAAACCCAATAAATTCCAGAAGGGAGTTGGATTATACCCGTGATCGCCAAGTACAAGAGAAAAATTACCAAGATATCTTGTGAAATAATCAATATCTGATTTAAACTGATTCCATCTAGTCTCAGAGAAAAGTTCCTTACAAACTGCCGCTTTCTCAAACTCTCGCTGATAGTCGACCATATTATTTGTGTCTAAGTCCCTAACTCTACTAGGAGGCTCTATCCCCATTTCAGTAAGAGCAAGTAGCATACACCTATACAACATCTTATACCCAAGCTCAGGTGAGTACTTTGAACCCATGTAGTAATGAAAAATGTCATGCGAATGAAAAAATAGGATTAAATGCAATCTGCCAAAGTTAAACCAGGACAGGATGAAAAGAAACATGAGGATGTATAAAGCAGCGTATCTAAGCAACAAGTTTGGTATGGTCAAAACAATAATCGAAATAAAAACAACAGCTAATTTCAGAGCGTAGATTCTCTCAACAGTTATGGCTGGGTCCCCAATGAAGAAGTATTTTTTCGGAATCTTAGTTTCTAATTCATCCCAAATAGCTGGTTTATGAAACGATGCAAAGAATCGGCCAACACTAAAATTTTGATCACCATCTCCAGGACGAATAAAAATGTTTTTGCATGTAACTGGGCGCTTCAACTCTTTTTTACGCACCCAAATACCGGGTTTTCCAGGAACTTTTGGAACTATCCAAATTACATCTCGATTTTTCCCCATCTGACACTCAACAATATAGCTATCATTTCCATCTGCTTGAATTACTAAGTAGTTAACTCGCTGAGGTTTTATGAACTTTACAATTACCTTGGAGTCATATTGTTTTGAATGTAAAACATTTGGATCATCCCAGGCTGTACCCTCTGGGAGAAACTCCAACGAAAACAGTTTCCTTACATCTCCTTGGAAATTAATTACTTCATGTGAGAACTCTTGCGAAAACAGTAAATAAGAATAAAAAAGCAAAAACCATAACATGTTCCTTCTTCAGTTTTATCAGGCATTAACTTGAAAGTAAATTTAAATTTATTGCGTCAAATTAAGTAGAATTTTAAAACTTTATTTTAGAAAATCTAGTTTTCTAACTTAGTTATGTCAGAAGTGCGGTTTATTGCATGTCCCTTTAACTGCGGTTATAGAAATTATGGAACAGGTCTAGGGTCTTATCTGTTGAGCAATCACTTTAAAGCTGAGAACTTAGTCATTTTTGATGATTGGACCCCAAGTTTTTGGACTCACACAAATCAGGTAAATGCTGCACTTGATTTTATGTTAATTTTTGAGAAACACTTTCAGGTTACAGATTTATGTGAAAAAATTGTATTCCTGAACGGTGATCATTTTTCTTCGTTTTTTACCATAAAATGCCTAACTGAAAAATTTAAAGATATAGCTATTGTTTGGATTGATCCTGATCTTGACCTTAATACACCGTATACTTCTCCAAGTGGTAATCTACATGGGATGACGGTTCAACATTTGCTCGGTAACGGTTATGGGCAATTAACGAACAACAAGCCATGCGTAAAACCAGAGAATTTGTATTTTGTTGCTTCCTACAATTTTGATCTGGAAGAGACATTTTTTCTTAGAGAGCTGGGAATTGCTCCATTAATTCCATCACAAGTTGGAAAAATCAAAACACATCTACCCGTTTACATTTCAATTGACTTTGATGTTGTATGTGGGTTAGATGCAGTAAACACTAAAAGTTATCCGAGCTTATTACCGGATGAACTTGTATCAGTTGTAAAAACAATTGGATCCAATAATAAAATCTCATGGATCGACTTTAATGAGTTTAATCCCTATTTTGACTCAGATAATTCAAATTTGAATTTGGCAATAAAGATTGTAGAAGAAATCAAAGAATGCCTTTAAAAGTTTTTGTAACCGGTGCATCTGGCCAACTTGGCAAAGTACTAATCGAAAATCTGCGAAGATACTACTTTGTAGTCGGATTATATCGTAGAGCCTCTGATGATATAAAAGCTGATAAGCCTGTTTTCGGAGATCTAAAAAACCCAGAAAGTTTTGTTAATGAACTAGCAAATTGTGATTATGTAATTTTGAATGGAGCCCTATTTCGAGATGCAGGAGTAAGCCCTTATGAGTACTTTCTTGTTAATTCTGAGAGTGTAAAAAAAATCTTACAGCACTTAGCAAAGATTAAAAATCACAATGTCAAAAGAATAGTATTGGTGTCAACGAATGCTGTGCACAAAATTAATGGAGCGATGCCAATATCTGAGAACACTGAGTTTGGACCAAGCGATTTTTATCAAGAATCAAAACTTTTAGCTGAAAAATATTTTTTAGAGCTGCTACCAGAGGCAAATTGTGAGGGTGTGATAGTAAGACCTGGAATGATCTGGGGGAATGGAGATCAAAGACTAAAAAAGCTTTTCCTTTTATCGAAAAAGAAATTTATTCCAATTCTTCTCGGAGAGGATCCTTGGATGCATTTCATCACCTTCTCAGATTTAGCTGAGTATATCCGAAGATTATGTATTTGCCAGGGAATAAATCGTGAAGCTTTTTTGGTAGCCGGAAAAAGAGCCATTAAGTTAAAAGGTCTTATAACACTAATCTGTTTCTTTCTAAGAAAGAGACCAACTTTTCTACCATTCCCTAAAGGTATGCTGTTTTTAGTTGCAGATATAATTGAACCAATATTTAGATTTATAAAAATTACTCCACCAATTTTTCGAAGACGAATATATTTTTTCAGTAAAAACCGAATTTTTAATGCAAAAAAAATCACTGATTGTTGTGGGATAGTAAGTCAGAGCGACCTAATTACAGAAATCTATCAGAATCTTCGAGAGTACAAAATGATTCAAGATGAATTGGAATATGAACATTTATCTAATTTCAAAGATTTAAGTTACTTTGATGAAATTAATGGAGTTAAGCTTTTACGATCCAACTCAGGTAACATATATGCTTTACCTCCCACTTGGACTTATTTAAATCAAAACTCTTTTGAGATGCTTAGGATCTCACCCAAGTTGGGCATAGCTAAAGTAAATACTTCTACCCTTTAGATTGTGCGCCATCACCAAAAGATCTTTTTAAGCCCTCAATGTTAAGTTTTCTTTCCTTAATGTCTAAAAAATCTTTCAAATTACCTTTATAACCCTCTAGAATCACATTACCCTTATCTGTCTCTATAATCCAGATAGGGTAAATTTTTGAGGGATTTTTTGGGAAAGGAGAAAAACTTAAGTTATTAAAAATTCTCAGAACCTTTTGCAAATTTTTATCAGATTCAAGAATATGGTTAATTGTGTTATCTCTAAGCTCCCTTAGCTTTTGATTAGTTTGCTCATCAAAACTCTGATTTTCATTAAGAAGAAGGCTAGCCAGAACAAGTCTCTGAACTGTGCTCTGATCCAGTGCAGTTGAGGTTAATCGTTCTAGAACCGCTTCTAAAGAATCAGGATCATCTAACAAAAAGTTAATGTGAACATCAAACCCTTTTTCAATTAAATCTCTAGCAATTGTAACTGCCCTACTAGAGGTTTTACCATTAACTTCAAGAATGATCCTTGTTACAGGTAAATTAATAAGTTCATCTGCAAAACAAAAGCATAATATGAGTATAAACACTTTAATTCTCATTAGGCCCCCTGCCATATAAGCAACACCGCTTGAAAGTCCAAAGCAAGAAAGTTTGAGGAGGATCCTGAGGATCATCAAAAAGTGGATTACCTACCCCTTCTCTGGCTATATCATCAAAATCCTTCTCTACAAACTCCTTTCCAGTAACACAAGAATTAAAAATTGGAGCTCTAGGATGAGTTGTTAGGATTTTATCCGTGGGCATTAGAACAGATTTCGTTCGGAAATAACTATCAAGATCAGATGCTTTTTTAGGTTCATACTTTTCTGTATACAAGTTATTTAGTCTGGATCTATAAGATGTATATCCGGTCCAAAAGTGTGGCGCTAAGAAATAGCTTTCAGCCAAGGTTTGTAGGATTTCTAATCTCTGAGCTTCGGTGGAGAAAGGAGTTGCTCTCATTTTATAATGTTTAAATACCCGATCACCAAAAGCACATTTAAGATTTTGTTCCATTCGATTTCTGCTTGTGTTTGAATAAATTTCACCTGTAGAAACATCCTGAATTAAGGCCTTGACACACTCATCGGGTCTTCGAACTAGAAATGGGCTTTTCAAAGCAAAGGCAAAATTTAAATATTTCTTAGTGAATTCAGGAAGGAAATCCAAAACAGACAGAGTCTCAGGAGAGAGCCTAGCAAACAAACCACCTATAGGCAAAGAGGTTTCATGCGGCTTTAGAAACTTTAGATAGTCAAAATCAGGAGAAATAACAGAAGAATCAGGAAAACCCGTTGAGTAAGTTAAAACTGATAATCTTTTCACAAAATCAAGAGGATTTGAGGCATCAAAGAACTTAAGAATATCGGAATCCCTAGGATCTACACGTTTTTTCGGCGGAGTGAAATTACTGGTTGGTAAAATATCCGGATCACAGAATCTGGTGTGAGTACGATGTATTCTTATTCCCACACCACCTAATCCCAGATCTATACTCGGCATTCGAAAACTATTGAAATTTCGGCCCAGGTCTCTTAATTTGTTAGTATCAAACCTGAACGAGTTAAATAAATCTCTAACATTCCCACTCTCAAGTAAAACTCTAATAGCCTCGTCAGGATTAAGGTTTGGATTTTTTAAAATCTCTGCTATCTGATTAGCATACTGCAAATAATTAGCAGCCTGCATCGCGTTCTGAATCTGAGCTATCATCATTGGTATCTGAGGAACGACTAAAGGTAAAGATGCTAAGCCAGCAAGGTTAACACTAATATAGGGGATCATGTTGATTATCCCTGTCTCCTCTGATAACCTTTGAATCAATCTTTTGGATAATGGAGTACCAAGGATATATTGCATAACACCCGTTCTATGTCTTTCTAAGACGAAAGAGTAACCATGAAGAAACGGGTCTGACATTGGTGAATACTTACCATACTCTCTTTCAAGATTAGATCTCAGGTTCTTTATCAATGACACAGTTTGAAAAACAGGGTCCTCATGCCAAGGGGTTTCCTCTTTTTTTTGTTTATTCTTTGCTTGAGAAGCCAAATTCTTACTTGCTTGCAGGGATCTGTAATCTAGCTGTAATCTAAGAGCCTCTAAATCATCACCATTTGGGATCAAACCTGTCTTTTGAAGCTCGAAAATACCAAGATCAGATGATATTCTCGTTGCCAAGAAATTTCCAAGCTGAAAATCTTTAAAATCTAAGTATGACTCGTAGTACTTTTGACCAAAAATTTTTGCAATATTCTGATCTATGGCTAATATCCAACCAGGGAAGAACCTTGAATGTAAAAGAGAAACTGGAGCTTCAAGTTTAAAAACTGGCAACTTATATGCAACAGGTGGTGCGAAATCCCACCTATATGGAATGCCACCAATCCTAGTTCTACGAACTCTGGTGCACCAATTCCTTAAGCTACCTAAACTTCTCACATCTAAATGTCTGTCATAACAGTGCTTGCTAGTGATATTGTGAATCTGACCAAACTTAACAATGTCTGGGATTAAGCTCTCAACTGCTAATAAATTTAAAATAGCAATCGTGTCCTCAATTATTGGTGTTAACAAGCTTTCAATAGTTTTATGGTTATTTAAATCCTCAATAAGATTAGGCCCCCAGCCAAATGTTTCAGAGTTACCTCTTAGAGTTTTCTCTGTAATTTTGCCATGCTTTTGTATATCGCTTAAAGCCTTTTGCATTAATCCCCGTGTTCTTTGACAAGCAAGTCTCAGAAGCTCAGTAGGTAGTTTATCTGGTCTCTCGGAACAAATCTTTTCAAAATCTGACTCTAAGAACTCCTTATAATCTAGGGTTTCGTG
>CALHSA010000027.1 GCA_938038205.1 uncultured bacterium
CTTTCCACCTATACTTTATTTAGATGAGTTCTATTAAAAAAGGTTTTTTATCTTTTAAGATTGATACCCACATCCAACACCTCATTAGCTGTAGTAATTACTTTTGAGTTTGCAGAGAATCCTTTTTGATAAACAATGAGATTAACGAATTCTTCCGATAAATCAACATTAGATCTTTCCAAACCACTATTCATTACAGATGTACCTAATTTTTGTTCTGCCGGATTTATTAGATTTAATGGTCCTAATGAGTAGTATAGATTCTCAGAGACTCTAGTCAGATCATCCAAGCTATCTGGTAAGCCAAGCGCAAAATATCCGGCATCATAAACTGAACCATTTTTAAAAACTAAACTAATTTTGCCGTTTGGTTCTGTGGCTATTGAAATCACCTCTCCTCTAATCCCTTCTCCATTATGACTATATATTTTTAAACTTGAGTCTGTTACCAATTGGGTAGTTCCTGAGAAATTGAGTTCAACTGTCTGAGGATTAGCTCCCACCCAGTTTATGTTTAACGGTATAATCGGATTACTTATTAACTGACCCTCTGTGTTAAATTGCAGAGTACCTTGCCCAACAAAAATCGGTTGTCCAGCAGGTTGACCCAGTTTTGAGCTATCTATGTATCCCCGAACTTCCCATGTATTTATGCCTGTTTTGGCAAAGAATAAAGATACCTGGTTTTCTGCCCCCAAAGAGTTAATTACTGGGATTGACACCGAAAATGAGCTTGCCTCAGCCAGATCACTAAACCTGGTTGGGTTTGCTGGAAATCCTGTAGATATAAACTCAGATGCATTTAAATTGAGTACAACATTAGCATTTGTTGTTGCAACTGGGGGTACATCCGGAGCACGCAGATTAATGGGACCAAGCTGATTAAAACCAGGCCCTGAATAACCAATAACCCTCAAACCAGAGTTGGTAACTAAAAATCCATCCTTATCAAGTGTAAAATTTCCCGCTCTTGTAAGAAAATTTCTTTCTCCATCTGTGACGACAAAAAAACCCTTCCCTTGAATCGCAAAATCTAAATCTCTTGATGTAAATTCAACGGTTCCGTCAGAGAAAATACTTCTAACCTTTGATAAAAAACTACCGTTCCCTGCTGAGCTAGTTGATAATTTAGAACTAGCATCAGCAACTAAACTGGAGAAATCAGCTCTCTGCTTCTTAAAGCCTACAGTACTAAAGTTAGCAACGTTATCACCAACAACAGATAGCGCCCCTCCATGAGCCATTAAACCTGAAAGTCCAGTATATAATGCACCCTCAATTCTCATGAGAAAAAAACTCCTATACTAACGATGAATCAAGAAGTATGCCAAAAACCTCTTACTAGATCGGTTTCTGGTTTATCAAGATTTCTTAGAGAACTAAGAATCTGATTACTCCCTAAATGAAACAAATACTCTAATATTTTAAGGTCAGAATTGTTGGGAGATTTATTCCATCTTCCTAATGCTGAAGTTAAAGTGAAAAGCCACATTACAATCTCAGAAACTCGAAGAGAGATCATCTGTTTACCTACAACATTTCCACCCTCCCTGAAAGCAACTTTTTTAATTTTTTGATAACTTGCTTTTTCAAGCTTAAGCAACTCTGAGTGTAAACTCTTTAACTCAGGAAGTATTCTAACTTCAACATTGGCCTTAGATCCTACAAAATAATCAACAAGAAGGCCAAAACCCTTTATAGGATCCTCATAAAAATTAGCAAACGATTTAAGTGGTTTATACTTCTCGCCAATAGCTTTGAAGCCGTTCAGAGATACAAATAGCCTCAATATCTCATTAGAACCTTCAAAAATTCTGTTAATTCTTGAATCACGCGTAAATCTCTCGTACTCATATTCTTTCATATATCCATTCCCCCCGGCCACTTGTAGAGCTTCATTACACGCCTCCCAGAGCGCATCGGTAGCAAATACCTTTAAACAGGCCGCTTCTAAAGCATAATCTGGATGATTACTATCAATCATCCAACTTACCACATCCACTAAACTAGCCACCGCGTAAATATAGGATTTTATTCTTAAAATTTTTTCTTTAATCAGATCGAACTCAATGAGTGCCTTACCAAACTGCTTCCTATTCTCAGCATGGTCATAAGCAAGTTGCAGCATTCTTTTCATCCCACCTATCGCACCCCCTGCTAAGCCTGTCCGACCATTATTTAATATCGACATTGCAATCTTGAATCCTTTTCCCTCCTCTCCAAGCAATCTCTCCTTGCCCACTCTTACATTTTCGAAGTAAACGGATGCAGTTTTTGAGGCTCTTATCCCCATTTTATCCTCCGGTTCCCCAACTGACAAACCTGAATCTGATCTTTCTAATATGAATGCAGAGATTTGTCCGTTTGGAGAGTCAGTTCTTGCAAAGACAGTAAAAACATCAGCAAATGGGGCGTTTGTAATCCAAATTTTTTGGCCATTAATCACCCAATCACCATTCTCTTCCTTTTTTGCCGTAGTTTGAATTGAGGCTGCATCTGATCCCGCTCCGGGCTCAGTAAGGCAAAAACAAGCGATGTTATCTCCCGTGGCCAAACTGGGTAAGTAACGCTGTTTTTGCTCAGTATTTCCAAACATTATTATGCCTCTAAGGCCAATAGAAGAATGAGCACCTAGCATAACTCCAGTTGAAGCATCATATTGAGAGATTGTTTGAATGACCTTACTGTATCCCCATGATGATAATCCCAATCCTCCATACTCCTCAGGAACTATTAACCCAAAAAGTCCCATCTGTTTTAGATTTTCTAAGTACGATTTAGGGAATTCAGCTACTTTGTCCCACTCTCGAAATTTCTCTCTTAAAGGCTCAAAAAATTTATCTACATTCTCGCATAACTGCTCTACTAACTGTACTTCCTCCGGATCACGCGTGGGATAGTAAGATATAACTGAGTTAACAAAACCTAACCCTGAAAAAAAACCTCTTAAAAAACCCACTCGACTGTTATATTCTCGACTTATCATATAATTGAATTGTATCGCAGAAATACGAGCATTAGATTATTTTTTATTTTTTTCACTAGTCTGTTAGCTGAAATATGTGACGGAAAAGTTATACGCAGCATTAACATCAAAATTTATGATGTTTTTGAAAACTCTGAGTTGGAGTTTATTAAACCGCTTAACAAATTAAAAATTAACTCTAAACAATCGAGTATAAAAAGACTGCTTTTAACTAAAGAAGGCGAGGTGTGCTCCTCAATTAAGTTAAATGAGACCGAGAGAAAATTACGCTCCCTAGGTGTTTTTAGGACGGTGAATATACAAGTTATAGATGTTAATGATAATTACGTAGATATCGAGGTAATTATTCAAGATAACTGGACTATAAATATAAAAGGTGGCATCGATTCTCAAAATTTTACGCCTAAAAATTTTGGTATACAGGACAAAAACCTCTTTGGAAGGTTAAAAAATTTAAACATTAACTGGGTAGATAAAACCCTATATGATGAATGGGAGGCACTTTTTGAAGATAGGGCTTTCGGTCCAGATGATACAAAATACTCCGTGCTTGTCGCAGATAAAAGCGCTGGATACAAATACGGTTTAAAATTAGATAATTCGATTTCCGATTTAGTTAGAGGCACTGGCTTTAACTCTTCTTTTATAAGAGATAAAACCATTTTCCAGAAACGAGCCGACTCTAACCAATACAAAAAGGATCTTCTAACTGGCAAACTTGGATATGAAAAGCAATTTAGATTATCAGAAAGGGCTTGGATTAGAGTAGAAGCCGGTTTAAAATTCGAAGAGAAAAGTATTGAGCCTCAGAAAAAATCTTTAGGATCAGAAACTTTTGTGTACAGATGGCTTGGGCCAGCTTTTAAAGTAAGTTATCTGAGGCCTACATTTAAAACCGTAGACTACTTTAACTATTTTAACTACCTTGAGAATGTCGATGTGGGATCCGGAGTAACAACTGAGATTTTTACATCTCCTGGATTATCAAAAGATGAAACTGTAGTAATTTCAAACGCTTTATCGATAGGAGCAGCCCCAAATGAAAAACTTCTTTGGTTTGGCAATTTAAAACATCAGTTCAGATGCGATAACTTTTCAGATTTCAATAATAGTATCATTGAACTAAACTCTAGTTTATATAACTTTTTTGAAGATCGAATTTTTAACAAACCAGGTTCATTAGTTACTCAGTTAAATCTACTTGCATCAAGAGATCTTGATTTGGATAGAGAGTTTTCCTTGGGAGGAGAGAAAGGTTTACTTGGGTACAAAAACAATAGCTTAAGTGATTCTAATGTAGCTTATAGTAAAATTGAAATTAGAAACACTTTAATTGAGAATTATAAAAACTTAGTTAGTCTAGGTTCTGCTATTTTCATTGAGTTTGGTTCATCTGCCCCAGTGTTTGAGAATTTGAAGGATAATTACTTAGCTAATGTAGGTGTTGGAATTAGAATATTTCTACCTGATATCTCACCTCCAAGAACATTTAGATTAGACTTAGCAATTCCAATTGTTTCAACACAAGAGGTCGGAGCTTTTGAGCTTAGGTTTACAGCAACAGAGGAGAAGGTTATTAACAGGTCATTATTTGAGGAGCCTGAATTGTTTGATAAATTCCAAAATCTAGGTATACTCGACTAATTCTCACCTTGCTCTCAAGTATATCTCACGAGTTTTTGTTGAAAGCATACCGGAGTAATCTTTTACAGTTTCCAGAATAACTATTTTATCTGAGAAGATATCAATTACCTGCCCTCTGTTCCTACCAATCGAATCACCCTTACTAATCATAAAACCCTGCCCTGTGGGAAGCGTAACATAAGCCTTAAGAGTTCCCTCACTTTCGATAACCGCGGTTAAAGTTAATTCTGAAACATCAACAGTCTCTAGAGGGCTCCTCTGCTCTAAAGCTCCCTCCAAGGGTGCTAAATCAAAAGGGCGAAAAGGATCCCTTAGATTAGAAAACTGGATCACAGAATCATTATTAATTCCAAGTTTAGCTTGAAAATAATAAATCGTTCTCTCCAAGTCTTTAATGGCTGAGTTAGCATCAGACTTAGAATTTAAAATTTTTAGAGTGCTTGCTGCCGTGCTCTGATTCCCTTTTAGAAACTCATTTATTACGTCTGGTGAGTAACTTTTCAACAAGTGTTTTATTCCCTCTTCTCCCAGGAACTCTCGTAAATCATTCACACTCTCTGGATTTTTGCTGTTTTTTGCCCTGTAAAAATTTACAGCCGCATTTAACCTCTGTTCAAGCGTCAAATCTTTAGTTTGCCTCAAAAAAGCTTCATCTACAGTTTCAGATTTCTCATAAGTTAAGATCAGAAATGCAACCTGAGCTACAATGATAATACTCAATATGTAAATAAGATATTTTTTTTTCATTAAGCTTTAAATTTACCAGAAAAGTTTACGTCAAATAAGATTTAAAACATTTCTTTGAAAAGAGGTTTCTGAAAATTTATAAATATAATAGTGAATGTAAGTAAATTTACCCAAAAAAGTAAGGAAGCGTTAGAGCTTGCTCATAAAGAGGCACTAAGAAGAGGGCATCAAGAAATTGATTTTTTGCACTTATTATTCTCTCTTCTTAGTCAGGATGGGACAGCTGTAACAGAGGTACTTAAAAGATTAGGGTTTAACACAAAAACCTTAAAAAGTGCTATTGAGAAAGAGTTAGACAAGATTCCCTCAGTGACTGGTTCTGGGTATGATCCATCGAGGATAATGGTATCAGCAAGGCTGGCTGGGTGTTTAATCAAAGCCGAAGATATTGCTAAGGATTTTGGAGATGAATTTGTATCAGTCGAGCACATATTTTTAGCAATTTTAAAAGATCCAGTAATTCGTGTTCCTCAATTAAATCTAGACGTAAATGATTTTACTGAAGCCTTGAGAAAGTATCGGGGGAATCAGAAAGTAAAATCGGACAATCCAGAAAATGCATATGATGCACTTGGAAAGTATGGGCGTGATTTGGTAGAGCTCGCAAAAATGGGGAAGCTAGATCCAGTAATTGGTCGAGATGATGAGATTCGCAGGGTCATCCAAATTTTAAGTCGCAAAACAAAAAACAACCCTGTTCTGATTGGTGAACCAGGGGTAGGAAAAACAGCAATCGTTGAAGGATTAGCTCAGAGAATAGTTCGGAATGATGTACCAGAGGGTTTAAAGGGAAAAAGAGTATTTGCACTTGATATGGCATCACTAATTGCTGGTGCAAAGTACAGGGGTGAATTTGAAGAAAGGTTAAAGGCAGTTTTAGATGAAATTAAGAACTCAGATGGAGAAATAATAATTTTTATTGATGAGCTACATACTATCGTTGGAGCTGGAAAAGCGGAGGGAGCCATTGATGCTGGCAATATGTTAAAACCAATGCTAGCGCGAGGGGAATTAAGATGTATAGGAGCCACAACACTGGACGAGTATCGAAAGTATATTGAGAAAGATGCAGCTCTTGAGAGAAGATTTCAACCGGTTTTAGTAGATGAGCCAACCGTAGAGGAAACTATAACAATTTTAAGAGGTCTTAAAGAAAGATTTGAGATTCATCATGGAGTTAAAATTTTAGATGAAGCTCTTATTGCAGCTGCAACACTCTCAAAGAGGTACATATCAGATCGATTTTTACCTGATAAAGCCATAGATCTGATAGATGAAGCTTGTGCTACAGTAAGGGTGCAATTAGATTCTATGCCACAAGCTCTTGAAGAGGTTTCTCGAAAAATTTTACAGCTTCAGATTGAAGCTGCAGCTCTAAAATCCGAATCCACTTCCTCAGCAGCGAAACGGTTGGATTCAATTTTAAGCGAGATTCAGCAGCTACAAGAGAAAGAGAACCAATTACGCAAGCAGTGGGAGGAAGAAAAAGCTCAAATACTAAAAATTAAGAACTTAAAAGAACAGATTGAGCTAACTAAGTTTCAGATTGAAGAAGCCGAGAGAAATTTTGATCTTAATAGAGCTGCTGAGTTAAAGTATGGCAAACTGCCTCAACTACTTCAGGAGCTTGATTTACATACAAAACAAATCTCTACCGAAAACAGGTTGTTAAAAGAAGAAGTAACTGAGAATGAAATAGCAGAAATAGTCAGTAAATGGACTGGTATACCAGTAAAAAGGCTCGTTCAATCTGAAAGAAGAAAGGTTCTAGAGCTTTTAGATTTTCTTGAGAAAAGAGTTGTTGGCCAAAGGGAAGCGGTTGAAGCCGTTTATGAGGCTGTTTTAAGAGCAAGATCTGGGGTAAAAGATCCTTCTAGACCGATAGGAAGCTTTCTCTTTTTAGGCCCAACGGGAGTTGGTAAAACCCATCTTGCTAAAACCCTAGCAGAGGGCCTGTTTGACTCCAAAGATGCTCTTATTAGGATTGACATGTCTGAGTACATGGATAAGTTCTCGGTATCAAGGCTAATTGGAGCTCCACCAGGGTATGTGGGGTTTGAAGAAGGGGGTCAACTCACAGAAGCAGTAAGACGTAAGCCATTCTCCGTTATTCTCTTTGACGAAATAGAGAAAGCTCACCCAGATGTAATGAATATTTTTTTGCAAATAATGGATGATGGAAGGCTTACAGACAGTCATGGTAGAGTAATCGATTTTAAAAATACTATACTAATTTTCACCTCAAACATTGCTAGCCAGCAGATCATGGAGAATCCAAATTTAAATCGAGAGGCGATCATAAGCGAGTTAAAAAGGTTCTTAAGAGTAGAACTAATAAACCGTTTTGACGAGATTGTAATATTTAATCCCTTAACTGAAGAAGAGATTCTTATGGTTATAGATCTTGAATTAGAGGAGCTTAAACAAAGGTTAGCTCAAATGAACCTAAACCTTGTTGTAACTAGCGAAGCAAAAAAAATCATAGCTCAGCGAGGTTTTGATCCAGTTTTTGGAGCAAGACCAATAAAAAGATATATAAAAAAATTCGTCGAGACTGAGATAGCTAAATTCATACTACAAAAAAACGTTACTCAAACTTTGATAGTAGATTCTAACAATCAGAATGAATTGAGCGTACGGGAGTATGATGCGTAAATTGTTCTATATTAAATAGAACAGTGTTATTTGCTGTAAATTGACTAACTTTTAGGTTTTATTGTAAGATATGAGTTGGGGGTCGAATGTGATTCGGCCCCAGTAAGGGAATGAAGCCAAAAAGTAGTGATTTAAGAAAAAAGGCCTCTGTTAAAAGTGGTGGATTTAAGAACAAAGAGACCAAAATAAAATCAGCTAAATATACAACTCCACTTGAGTCGAAGGTCAAGATTGAAAAAGTGGAAAATGAGGGGAATAAGCTTCAGAAACTTAAACTAAGAGATAAAATAGTTTACCCTGGTCATGGTGTTGGAGTTGTAGAAAACATTGTAACTAGAAAAATGGGAGATGAAACAGTATCTCTTTATGTGATTAAACTAGAAAACTCCGATGTTAAACTATTTATACCGGTCGATCAGGTTCAATCCAAGTCGATTAGAAGAATAATTAGTCCAGAAGAAGTAGAGGAGATTATCGAGTCAATAAAAAAATCAAGAAAAAAAATCGGGGATTTGGAATCGTGGAATAGACGAGTAAGAGAATACTCTGAGGTTGTTAAAAACTGTGAAGCTCATGAACTTGCTGCTTTAATAGCCCAGTTTAAAAGCTTAAATAAGGTAAAAAATCTTTCATTTGGAGAGAAAAAGATTCTTGATACTGCAAAGCAGCTTCTTGCCTCTGAGTTATCCATGGCAAATGGCACAAGTGTGGAAGAAATGACACAAAGATTAGATGAGATAATTGGTGAATACTAATAATTAATTCATATATAAATAAGAATTAACATTTATAATGGTCAAGAAATAAAAAGTTAACAAAAATTCTAGATAAGATAACCAAACACACACAGACCATGAAAAATTGCCTGAACAAAATTTTGGGCGTAAATGGTATTGCAAAAAGCTGTTTACTCAATAAGTTTAGGCTTTTTTTGCGCCATAAAGTGATCTACCTTTCTTCCTATTCTTAACTCCCTGACAATCCAATGTACCTCTAATTATATGGTATCTAACTCCAGGTAAATCTTTCACCCTACCACCTCTAATTAATACAACTGAGTGTTCCTGAAGATTATGTCCAATACCAGGTATATAAGCAGTTACTTCTTGACCTGTGGATAATCTAACCCTTGCAACTTTTCGTAAAGCCGAGTTTGGTTTCTTAGGGGTTGTAGTAAAAACTTTCACACAAACCCCTCTTTTTTGTGGGCAACCCCTTAGAGCTGGACTTTTACTTTTCTTCCTCGGGGCTTTTCTACCTTTCCTAATAAGTTGCGAAATTCGAGCCATTTAAACTCATATTATCTAATAAAAGATTAAACAAATCAAAAGTTGAGTCTTTTAAGTAAGATTAAATAAACTTTTAGCGATGTCAACACCACCAGGATTTCATGACCACAGTAATGATTATTCCTTCAGAAAATTTGAATTTATAAACGAATGTGTCAGGCTTGCGAGAGAATACTGCTTCAATTTCATAGAAACACCTCATGTTGAACTAGGTACTATATTGACCAAAGGAGCTAATGAAATCCTAAAGGAGGTTTACATTTTTAACGATAAAGGTGGAAGGGAGATAGGACTTCGATTTGATCACACAGTGCCACTAGTTAGATATTTTTCTAATAACCTTCATATTGTTGAAAAACCTTTTAAAAGATTCACATATGGGCATGTGTTTAGAGGTGAGAAACCCCAGAAAGGGAGATTTCGGGAGTTCTGTCAGGTAGATTTTGACATAATAGGAATCGACTCTTGGGCGAGTGAGGTCGAAATTTTAGAAATAATAAACAAAGCACTCTCAAAATTTGGAATCGAGTTTACGTTTAAGTTAAACGATAGGAGGATAATTGAATATATTGCAAATAGATTTGATTGTAATAATAAAGTTGATTTTTTCCGAATCTTGGATAAGAAAATGAAGATATCCGAAGAAGAGTTCAAATCTCAAATTGTAACGCTTTTCGGAGAGAGTAAGGGAAACGAACTTTTAGATTATCTTAACAATCCTAATTTAGTGATCCATGAGATCGAAACCAAAAAACCTGAAATTCTTACCCCGCTTAAAGAAATACAAAAAAATTTTAACCTTGCTACATTTGATTTAAACATAGTCAGGGGCCTTGAGTATTATGAGGGAGTAGTTTTTGAGGTATTGACAAACAGAATAGTTGGGGCTGTAGCATCTGGAGGCCGATATACAACGACTCTGGTAAATGCAGAATCTCCTACCTTCACTGCATTTGGCGGCTCAATTGGTGTAGATCGAATATTGTCACAACTTGATTTAAGTAAAGTGATTTATGACATTTTTATAATAGCCCTTAGAGAAAACTCTTTATATGATCTTTTAGCGATTCGTAATCAAATATTTAACCTCGGATTTTCATGTGAGGTTTTTCTAGACAACCAAATTGATACCAAAAATCAGTTGAAATACGCCGAGAAAAAAGGATTTAAGGCAATATTATTCTTAAGACGGGATGAGATTAGTCTGTTCTTAACAAAACCAAAAAAAGATTTAAAATTTAAAAACTTTGAAGCCTGTTTAGATTATTTAAAAACAAATCCACTTGAATAAAATCCTTTCAGTAAGGCCTAAAATTAGAGTCGGGTTAAACTGCTATGAGAGCTAAATTTAGAATGATAAAACTTCAAACAACTATTATTTAACCCAGAAAAAAATAACTCCTTACGTATAAAGTTTGGTTTAAAAATTTTTACTCTAAGATTAATTAAGATCAAAAACCCAAAATTAGTGGGTTTGGTAAGATAATAAGCAAATTTAAAAGCAAATCGATGTAAATTTAAACTTAAATGCAAAAGTGAATCTTACCCAAAGATTAAAAATTGATTAATTTTAGATTTAGCTAAGTAATTCATGTTAACCTTACTTTTGGTTCGCAAGCTATTTTTTAAAGTTTACTGTAAACCATGAAATTTAAGATTGAATGAGAATTATGCTGATTAAGCTAGGTAAAGCTTAATTTAATAGTCATTTTTAGCTTATTAAAATAGTATTCTTACATGATTAGCCATTTAAGTTTTAAATCGCTGCAAAAAAGAGATTACAAATTATTAACTTAATATTCATCAATAAAATATCCGCATATTTTAATCCATACTGCAGTTCAGGGCTTGCCAGTAAAGAGATTTGAAAACTTTTTCTTTTAAAACTTGGGTAAATCCTGAAATTTTGGTTTCATGTCAGGCTCCGGTAAAAGCGCAAAATTCCTAGCCCTCTTTATCTCTCTTGCTATTTTTGCCTGAGTTTTTCTATCTAAACCAGTGTATTTTCGACCAAGAATCTTTCCTCTTTGACTTATGAACTGCTTTAAAAGTTGTACATCCTTAAAGCTAATTTCACGGTCAGAAGGGATTGATATTTGCTTTTTTTTAGGCTGAGTAAAAGAGAAAACTACCCGCTGAACTGCAGGAAGCCCCTCCCCTTTACTCTCCAAATCCTGTGAATCAGAGGATGACCTGTCCTCCGACATTTTTAGTGGTTTTCCATTTAGTACATACCCATTCAATTCATCAATAACAGATCTTGCCTCCTCCTCGGTTTCAAATTCCGCAAACGCAAACCCTTTTGGAAGCTTAGTTTTCTGATCAATAACTAAAACTACCTTCGTCGGTTCAGCAACTTGAGATAAAATTCCTTTTAAATTATCCTGCGTAACACTACTGTCAAGATTTGAGATAAATATTCTAGCCACTTAAGAGATTATAAATTACGAATAAATTGCAATCAACTTAACTCTGACAATGTTACAAATTTTATGCCATGATTTGATTCAAACTCCACCAGAGCCTTTCTGCCATCTAAAACTTTTATTAATCTACCCTTTCCGTAAAGGTAATGATTAACCTCCCTTCCTTCTTTTTCAAAATTAATGATATCATTTTGGACCAAGCTAGAACCTAAAGAATCCGAGCTTGAGTCTAGTAACCCAAAAGGTATATCCCACAGAAAAGGTGACTCGTTTCTACTATATCCGTAGTAATATGCTCTAGTAGCAGAAGCCGTTAAGTATAAATATTTTTTTGCCCTTGTTATACCCACGTAAAATAATCTTCTCTCTTCCTCTACTTCATACAGCGTTCTTGCAAAAGAGTGAGGTATTAATCCATCCTCTACTCCAACAATAAATACAACATCAAATTCAAGACCCTTTGATGAATGTAATGTCATCATCACGGGCACTTTTGATAGTTCATTGTCATCAAGCTTGGGGTCTGAAATTAAGCTTATATGATCTAAAAATGATTTAATACTCTCTCCCCTGTCTTCAAATTGTTTAGCAAAACCTAAAAACTCAAGTAAATTATCCAATCTCTCTTTTCCTTGCTTAGTAACTAAAACATCTATATATTTTGTGTTTTCAATAAATGCAGTTAAAAGAGAGTGAGGGCGATCTTTTGACAAATCAAAAATTTTACTGATTAGAGAGTAAGCAGTATTTTTATGCTTTTTTAAGGCCTCATCCCAAGAGGATTTGGCCGATTCTGAAATTATCTTATCTATCGTAATTTTACCAAGTCCCAAGTTTAGATTACTTAACACTCTTGCAAATGCTGTCAAATCTGATCTGTTTGTATAGAATCTTAACCAACTAACACAGTCTTTTATTTCTTTTCTTTCCATAAACCGGACCCCACCTATAATCCTGTAATTCAAACCTCTCTGTATAAAAGCTTCCTCAAGAGATCTTGACAAAGCATTAGTTCTAAAAAAAATAGCTACCTCTAAACCATTTTTGACTGCATTTTGAGTGACTGAGGCTACAAATTCAGCCTCTTCAATATCAGAGTAAAAAGATCTGTAAACCGGCTTGATACCAGTAGATATTTTAGAAACAAGGGTCTTCTCGTGTCGAATTGAATTTTTAGATATTACCGCATTGGCAACCGCTAAAATCTCGCTACTACTTCTGTAATTTTGCTCAAGTTTGTAAATATTTTTTACTTCAAACTCCTTGCAAAAATCTTGAATGTTTTCAAATCTTGCCCCTCGAAAAGAGTAAATACTCTGATCTTCATCACCCACTAAGTAAAGATTGAATGGCGGAGTTGCCAATAATTTCAGAATCTCATACTGAACTAAATTTGTATCTTGCACTTCATCAACTAGTATATGTCTTATCTTGCTAACTATTCTCTCTCTTATGTTAGGAAAATTCTTTAAAAGGATTTTCGTATTAACCAATAAATCTCCAAAATCCATGCTATTAAACTTTACGAGTCGCTTTTGATACTCCTCCCACGGAAGTCTTATGAATCCACTCTCAGATTCAAATGTTTTACCCATATTTTTAGCAAGATCTATTGTTTCAGATATTTCTCGAAAAGCCTTTAAGTATTGACTTCCTAAATCTTTACAAACACCTTTTAGAATTGATTTTGAATCCTCATCATCAAGCACTGAAAAATTATTTTGATATCCAAGCTCATAAGAGAAAGCCCTTAAAATCTTTAGTCCGAAACTGTGAAAAGTGCCGGCAAAGATATCTGCTTGCTTTACCAATTCTTCGATTCTTGAGCGCATTGTGCGCGCCGCATGAGTGGAGAAAGTTATACACACTACTTCACTAGGCTTCACCTTACAGTTCACAATAAGATGTAAAACCCTATGAACTAAAACTTTTGTTTTACCACTTCCAGCTCCCGCAACAACTAATGTGGGACCATCCGGGGCAAAAACTGCCAGTTTTTGCTGCTCATTTAAATCTCTAAAAAAATCTAAAATCATGAAACCGAAACTCCATTTGCTATGGTTAAAAACTCTTTAAATCAAACCGAAATTATATCATCAGAGTACGTTTTTTTATAAATGCGTTAGAGGTTAAATTTACGAGAATTAATCTTTTCAGGCTAATTTCATTTAAATTGTGACACTTACTCCGCACTCTAGCGACCACATTTTTGCTCTTGATTAAGCCATGAAATAAGTTTTTGTACAGCTTTTGATCTCATGCTATATAAGTTTTTCTCTTCCTTTGTCATTTCGCTAAAAGTTTTGTCAGAACCAATGGGTTTAAAAATTGAATCCCAATTTGTAAAACTGTTCTTATCTGGTTTAGTAATCTCACCTTCACATAATCCCTCAAAAAAAACGGGATCAGATCCAGGTAGCATAAGTCCAAGTAAAGTTTTAGCAATCACTTTTTTACCACCTAATTTTATTGAAATCTTGAATAAACCGTCAGCTCCTAGCGTTTGCATAAAGTAAGATATAAAGGGGCCCGGAAGCTTAAACTCAAAACACTCTAAATAAAGACTAGTATCATCAACAAGCAAATAAAAATTGGGGTACATTGATCTGGCAAAGTTAAGCTTAAAAATAATCACCTCTTTGGGATCCAAAGATTGAATCTCAGGTAGCTTTGCTTCAATTTTTTGAAGGCTAGGGATTAGCCTCTTTATTTCCTGATACTTCATGTCATTTGTAGTAACAAAATGTATAACCATAAAAGGTTTTGTACACCAAGATTGGAATTAAATGAACTGAAATAATCCAAATTACTTAAAAATTTTACTTGCAACAGTTTCGAGTAATTTAGGTGACGTTAAACTAGTTACAATTTCGAAATGTTTTAACATATTTGAGATGCTGATAGTTAACACATTTAGCACGTCTTAATAACTTAATTAGGTTAAACTTACCTCTTCGGCTAAGCTTGATAATCAAGGTAAAAAAAGTGACATATCCCGCTAATTTAGGCTTATTTAAGATCCTGTGATACTCACATTTGGTAAGAATACCCGAAAAAATTGCATCAAGTTTTTTAAGGAAAGTACAACTAAGAGTGCATCTTCAATAAAAGTGCTAAAAACAAAAAAATTTTTTGATTGATACAACAATACTATTAGTAAACAATTCCAAGAGAAACTAAAGTTTAGTTTATGGAGCTTTAAGCAGTACTAAAAACGAATGAAAGTCTCAGCTACAAAGTTTAAAAGAAACAAGTGACTTTAACGGAAAACAATTTGTTAAATTTTTTATACCAAATATCCCAGACAGCTACTGTAAAACTTATCATACGAACATCTAGTATTATGGTTAAATATTAGTAACAAAGTCACAGAGAACGAACTTAGAAGGTACATTTGAGCTGTTGTTTAAACAAAAATTAAGTTCATCATTTAAGATATAACAGGCACACTAGTTCCAAATACTATGTACAAATGGCTCACTTAAAAATACTTAGATCTGATAAAATTAGGGCATGAGTTCAAATTTGAAAAACCTAGTAGCTGAATTAGAGAAATTTTGGAATCAGCATGGGGATACTGACAAAATCCTTGAGGTAGTTAATCCCTCAACTCTAGAGATTATCTCAAGGCTTAAATATATGTCAGAAGAAAGGTTTCATGAGATTGTTGATAATCTCAGAGTTAGTGAACCGGTATCAGCTAACTTAATAGAGTACTTCAATCAAATGTGTAAGAAAATTCAAGATAACAAAAACCTTATCTCTGAGGTTATAACCCTTGAGAGTGGTAAGCCCATTAAAGAGAGTCGTGTTGAAGTTGAGTTATCAGTTAGGTATTTGCAATCCTACATAAAAGGTGCTGAATCCATAAAAAGTGATTATCTGGAGGTTGAGGATTCAGTTTGTGAAATTCGTCCGGAACCAGTTGGGAAAACAGCTTTAATAACCCCATGGAATTTCCCTTGGTTGATGTTGGCTCGAAAAGTTTTTCCAGCTCTTTTAGCGGGTTGTCCTGTTATACTAAAACCAGCACCAGAAACTCCTCTCTCAGCAATCTTATTTTGGAAATTAGCCCTAGGTAGTGGAATCCCCTCAACTCAGTTTCAAATTATTATTATGGAAGAGCAAAATTTTGGTGATCTAATAGCATCAAGATTTGATATTCGTAAGATATCATTTACAGGATCAACGAAAGTTGGCTCTATTTTGATGGAAAAATCTGCTAGTACATTAAAAAGACTAACATTGGAGTTGGGAGGAAATGCACCCTTTATAATAACTCAAAGTGCAAATCTTGAAGAATATAACTGTTGGTTAAAGTATTCGAAATTCAGAAATGCTGGACAGGCATGCACTGCAGCTAACAGAATCTTAGTGCACTCTGATCACTATTCTACGGTTGTATCTGAGTACAAAAACATTGTTGAAAACATTGTTGTTGGAGATGGTTTTGATGAAAACACTGATATTGGGCCCCTCATAAATGATCAAGCAGTTAGTAAAGTTAAAGCACTTTTTGAAGACGCAATCTCAAGGGGAGCCAAATCTTTCCCCGAAAAACTAAAGATTAAAGAAAGATTTGTATGGCCAGCTATACTGTATGATTTACCTGTAGATGCAAAAATTGCATCCGAGGAGATATTTGGGCCGATAGTAGCGATTTATAAATTTGATTCAAATCAGGAGCTCTTAGAATTTGCAAACAAAACGATTTACGGTCTCAGTTGTTACGTTTTTGCAAGTAACCAGGAAGAGCTAGATTATTTTTTAAACAATCTAGACTTTGAGATGGTAGGGATTAACAGGGGTTTTGTATCTATACCGGAATTTCCATTTGGTGGTCGAAAAGCCTCAGGTTTCGGAAAGGAGGGTGGTGGTACATATGGTATAAAGGAGTACCTAAATCATAAAATTTTGGTTAAGGGTCGGTAAAATTTTACTTGAACATGTTGTTTCAGATATAATTTAGCTGCAAAATGGCGAAAGAAGCTGTTGCAAAAATAAAGCTGATGATAATGGCTGGTCAAGCAAATCCAGCTCCCCCTGTTGGACCTGCTTTAGGTCAACATGGTGTGAACATCATGGAGTTCTGCAAACAGTTTAATGCTCAAACTCAGCAATTTTCAGGAGAACTTAGACCGGTGGAGATAACTGTTTACAAAGACAGGTCTTTCTCATTTGTTGTGAAGCAACCACCGGTAAGTTTTCTATTAGCCAAGTATGCAAGAATAGAGAAGGGATCTAAAACACCTGGGAAATCTTTTGTTGGTAAAATCTCTATTTCAGATATTAGGAAAATAGCTGAGCAGAAACTTCCAGAGCTCAACACGGATAACATTGATGCTGCTATGAAAATGATAATAGGTTCGGCAAAAAGTATGGGTTTGGAGGTAGTAACAAAGTAGTTGGATTTGGACCTGTTACTTTTTATTGTATAAAATAAAATTATGGCTACACATCGGAGTAAAAGATACAAGATAGAACTAAAAAAAATATCGGAAAAATGCTCCCAGCAACCCGAAAAAGTTGATGCCGCCTTGCAAGCTATAGTTGATTCTTGTTCCGTAAAATTTGATCCATCATTAGATTTGGCAGTAAATCTTAATATTGACCCTAAAAAAAGTGATCAATCCGTTAGGGGGTTTGCAGTACTCCCACACGGTTTAGGTAAAGAGGTTAAGGTTGCCGTTTTTGCTAGAGGAAATAAGATTGAAGAGGCAAAACAAGCCGGTGCAGATTATGTGGGGGCAGAGGATCTTGTAGTACAGATTCAAGAAGGATTACTAGATTTCCATACCGTAATTGCAACACCTGAATGTATGACCCTTGTAGCCAAAGTAGGTAAAATCCTTGGTCCAAGAGGGTTAATGCCAAATCCGAAATCTGGGACAGTAACTCAAGACGTAGCGCACGCAGTTAAAGAAGCTAAGGCTGGCAAAGTAGAGTTTAAGAATGATAAGGGTGGTACAGTACATGTTCAGGTTGGAAAGATTAGTTTTGGAGTTGAAAAATTAAAAGAAAATTTAATAGCTGTTATGCATGCAATAATGAAAGCTAAGCCGCAAACTGTTAAAGCAGGTTTTATTAAAAGAGCCTTCATATCCCACTCTCAAGGGCCATCAGTAGAAATTAGAGTAGCCGATATTGTTTAATCTTAAGCTAAGCATTTTCGGTAGTCTCTAAGCAAAAAAATTAAAGTACCTCATTTATTTTGAAACAAAATCTGTTTTATTATGAATTTTCCTATGTGAGATTCTATAATTTTTAACATATGAAACCTGCCAAGACCTTATTTAATGATTTATATGAAATTGAGGGTGTCATTGGCAGGGGAGATGCATCTATAGTGTACAAAGCTAAGGATGTTTACAACACCAATCAACCAGTGGTTGCATTAAAGGTTCTAGTGTCAAACCAAGATCACCCAAATTTTTTTGAGTTAAAGCAAAGGTTAAGAAATGAGGCTCTATGCCTTATATCTACGAACAATAAATTTGTCGTAAAGTTAATAGACTTCCAAGTTACTAATGATGTCTGTTACCTTGTAACTGAGTTTGCCCCTTATTTAGATTTAAAATTTTATTTAGAGAGTCAGGACCGGGTCCTTACTCATCAAGAAGCTAAAACTTTTATCAAACAGATATTAATAGCGCTTGACCATGTTCACAATCTTGGAATTATTCATAGAGATGTTCGGCCAGAGAATATCTTGGTATTTGGGAAAAATCTTGTGAAACTTGGAGATTTTAGTAACTCAATAAGTATAAGTGAGCCAATAAAACAGGAAGACCTAGCCAAGGTTCCGGGCAGCTGGGACTATTTACCTCCTGAAGCATTCTCTGGTTTCGCGCCTTCATTTAAATGGGACCTGTACTCGCTAGGAGTTACTTTTTTAGAGCTAATACGAGGAAGGAATCCTTTTGAAGGGTTAACACTAATTCAATCGGTTCCAGCCCGGGAACAATTAGCTAATGAAAGCTTTGATGATTTACCGTTCGATCTTAGATACACTATAAAACTACTCCTTCAGTTTGATCCAATTTTCAGACCGAAAAGTGCTAAAGAAGCACTTTCGTATTTAGAAAATCCTGAATTAGCCGAAACAAAAATTAAAAACTTGGTGGAAGTTAATCAAAACCAGAATGAATCTGAACTGGGGAAAACTATTGTCTTATCAGAGGAGGAGCTTGCTCTTAGGGTAAAAGAATCTAAACCACACAATATACTTGAAAAATTAAAAGCCCGAGTAAGCGAGATTTTAAACCAAGTTAGCTTCCGAGCTATTTATGTAGGAATTACTCAAAAACTATCAGTAAGATTAATCTCTCTGGTAGTATTGGCTTTAATTTTTGTTCTTTTTATCTTTAATTATCTTTCAAGGGAAACCACTGAAAATCCCACTGAAAAAGAGTGGCGTGCTGTGCAA
The DNA here is from genome assembly GCA_938038205.1 of uncultured bacterium. Lineage (GTDB taxonomy): Bacteria > Bdellovibrionota_C > UBA2361 > JANWWW01 > JANWWW01 > CALHSA01. The sequence continues at coordinate 19,174 of CALHSA010000027.1, forward strand.
TTTGTTGACATACCTGATGGCATATATTACTCAAAATTAATCCGAGTCATACCTCCGTTAGAAGAAGTTGAGGCGGTTTTAATAAAATGGAATGGAAAAATTCACATCTCCACTACCGGCGATTTTAAACATGTTTCCAGTTCTCCGATTTCATCAGACTCACTAATCTTGAGTATACTTACTCAAACAGTTAGGGTTTCAGATCTTAAAACCAGTAATAACTTAGAATTTGCAGCCAGTACCATTAACCTTGATAACAATCTAACAGGTGTAATTTATTTTAAATTCCTAAGCAAATTATGAGGCTTTTTCTGATATTTATAACTTTTCTAATATCACAACCTGCTAAAATTAATGTTAAATTAAAAGACCAAGGTATACCCTCTATAAATAAGGGTTTATATTTAGAGGCAGTTATTAAAGGAAAAAGAGAGCTCCTACCAGTAAAGTTCATGATTAATAAAGATGATGTATCATTCGAGGTAAAAGCTAATCTAGCAGGAGAGGATCTAGAGGGGAATTTAATTTACTCTGCAATAGTTCCGGCTCCTATATATGAGTTAAAAGCAGTGGCTTATGCAATTTTGCCAGATGGAAGCACAATAAGATCGCCGAAATTTAGTCTCACTAGGCCTTGTATAGAAAAAGAATCACTGGAAAAAATACCAGATTTAAAAAACTTAAAAACGGCTGATCTGTTGTTGATTAGTGAGGGTTTGGCTCAAGACATTAACATTTACCAACAATTAATGAAACAGATTGAAACTTTAAAGTCGTTGTACTTAAAATGAGGCTCCTTTTTGTATTATTTATTCTTTCTCTCTGCTATGCAGAGGACATTATTTTTGTGCTTAAAAAAGCAAACTCTTTTCAAGTAACAAGGCAAATTCCCAAAAGAGACTTTCAAGGATTTGTAAAGGTTAAATTATCTGAGTTAGGACTTAGTGTAAGCCCTTACATGGATATTAGTAGGTTTAAAATACCAAGGTGTGAGATAACGGTTCCCGACTATCCCAATGTAGTTCATAACTCTTTGATTGAGCTAATAGAAAAAAGAAGTGCAAGAAGAGAGCTACTAGATCAAAAATTAAGATTAATGTTAACTGATAATGTTCTACAGTTACTAAATGAACTTGAGCGCAAACATGCTCTAAGTTATGAAGGGCCAATACATAGAAGCATGGATGCATTCGAGTTAGCTGCCAGGGTTGCACTACTTGTAAGTCTTTTATCTAATTAAGTAGCACTACTAAGCTGAAAATCGAAAGAGTCAAAATTAAAATCCTCAGGGAATTTCTTCATCAAGCTTAAAATAGGAGTTACTAACGCATCTCCAAAAGGACATATGGTGTGACCGGCTATCTGGGAACATAGTGATGATATTTTTTCTAAATCACCCGGGTAACTTTTTCTAGAATAAACACGTTCCAAAATTTCAACTAACCATTTTGCACCTTCCCTACAAGGAGTACACTGCCCACAGGATTCATGCGCATAAAATTTCGAGAAATTTAGAGCTAACTCTAAAGCCGATACATCCTGGCCAAAAACCATAAAACCGCCAGACCCTAACATAGTACCTGCTGCGGCTAGACTTTCATAATCTAGCTTTACTCCATCGCATTCACTCCACTTAAGAGCTGGAACTGAACTTCCTCCTGGTATGACAATTTTTGGGTCAGCCTTTAAACCACCACAGATATCATTTAAAAATTCTACCATATCCACACCAAGCTCCACCTCGTAAACACCCGGCTTGTTTACTATTCCACTAACACTAAATAGTTTTGTACCCCTACTCTTTTCGGTACCTAATGATGCGTATTCTTCAACACCATGTTCAAAGATACGAGTTACAGCACAAAGTGTTTCAACATTATTTATCACAGTTGGACAATTGTACAATCCCTTTACTGCGGGAAAAGGTGGTTTTATTCTTGGCTGACCCTTTTTGCCCTCCAATGAATTAAGTAGTGCTGTTTCTTCACCACAAATATATGCCCCAGCACCTCTGTGAATTATGATATCAATACCTAACTCGGAATCTTTGCCGAGAATTTTAGAAGAATAAGCCTGCTGTAAAGCTTTGGTTAAAATATAGTGAGAATACTGGTACTCTCCTCTAATATATATAAATCCAGTTTTTGAACCTATAGCGTAACACGCTATCATCATTCCTTCTATAAGTAAAAATGGATCCCTCTCCATAAGTAGTCGATCCTTAAATGTTCCAGGCTCACTCTCATCAGCATTACAAACCAAATACACAGGCTTGCCAGAATTACTTGGAACAAATCCCCATTTCATACCAGTTGGGAATCCAGCACCCCCTCTTCCTCTTAGACCACTCTGTTTAACAATCTCAATTACCTCAGCAGGTGACTTTTCAAGAGCTTTCTGTAATCCCAAAAAACCACCCCTTGATTTATATGCAAGTAAATCAATCTGATCATCATAATGTATGTTTTTCAAAAGCAAACGATTTTCCTTAACCATTACTTAATATCCTTGAAAATGGATATTTTTTAAAATCTTCTGAAAAGGAATTGGAAAAAACGCTGTAATTCAAATTAGGAAGCTTGATTTTTATTTCATCTAGAATATTCTTTAGATCATCCTTCGAGACAAACTCAAATAAACGATCATTAATTGCTACAGCCGGAGCAGTACCACAAGATCCTAAACACTCCACTAATTCCCAACTGAACATGCCATCGGCGGTTACCTCACCCTCATCAACTCCAAGGTAATCCTTTAAGAACGTTATAAGCTGCTTCCCCCCAAAAAAATAACAGCTTGCAGTTCGGCAAATCTGAATATGATATCTTCCAACAGGTCTCAAATGGAACATAGTGTAAAAGCTAGCTAGCTCTATCACATGAGCTTCAGATAAACCTGTCAAACGTGCAACCTCCTCCACCACTTCCTTAGATATAAAACCTACCAGCTCTTGGCCAGCATATAAACAAGGCATCACACAACTCTTAACGTCCGGGTATAAGTCCTTAATTTTTTCAAAAAAACCAATTAATCTAGTTTTATCCTCTTCTGAAAAAGGCCTTGATATCAGTTCCATTTTTTTAAAAATAACCCATTATCTATCACACTCCCCACCAATCATATTAATCATACCAAAGCTTGGAATAACATCCGCAAGATTTAAACCTATTATCATCTCTCTAAATGCTCCCATATGTACAAATGAGGGGCTTCTACAATGAACACGATAGGCTTTCCCCGATCCATCAGAAACAATGTAAAATCCAACTTCGCCATTTCCTCCCTCAACTGCATGATAAACCTCACCAACAGGAGGTCTCACACCATACATAATGAGCTCAAAATGTTTGATCATTCCTTCAATCGAAGAGTAAGTCTCGGACTTAGGTGGCAAAACATATTTTGATTCATTTGCATTCACAGGGCCATCTGGAATCATTTTAATCGCCTGCCTGATTATAGAGATACTTTCAAAAATCTCCTCCAACCGGACCTGAAATCGATCAAAGTTATCTCCTGTTGAACCAAGCGGAACCTTAAACTCAATTTCATCATATACCTCGTAAGGAAAATCACGTCTTATATCAATATCAACTCCACTCGCTCTCGCAAGTGGTCCAGTGAACCCATAATTAAGGGCTTCCTCCTTTGTAACCTTAGCAACCCCACACATTCTTAACTGGAAAATACGATTACCCGAGAGTAAATCATCCCCTAATCTTACTAGCTCCTCTACCTTTGGTAAAACTGAGAGTATTTCATCTAAAAAACCAGGCGGGAGATCCCATAGCACACCACCTATGCGACCATAAGATATTGTAAGGCGAGCTCCGGTCAATTTCTCAATTAATTTGTAAAGCAATTCCCTAGCCTCCATGTAATACAACATCACAGAAAAAGCATTTAACTCCATTGCACTAGCACCCAGGCATGTAAGATGATCGGTTATCCTACTAATCTCACTCATTATCACCCGTATGAACTTACATCTCCTTGGAACCTCAATGCCACAAAGTTTCTCTACCGCTTCACAAAAACCAAAATTGTTAATTAAGGGAGAAACATAATTCAAGCGATCAGTGTAGGGCATACATTGGTTGTAAGTCACATTCTCACACATTTTTTCAAATCCTCTGTGCAAGTAACCAACCTCTACCTCAGCATCTTTAACAACTTCCCCTTCCAACTTTACGCTAATTCTAATCGTGCCATGTGTCGCCGGATGACTTGGCCCTATGTTTAATACAAACTCAGCAGAATCTTCCTCCGGAAGAATTATGTGCTGAGAAATTCCTCCTAAGCCGCCATCCTCACCTATTGAATCACGATTCATTTAAGGGTTAAGTTCTATTTTATTAAAATTAAATTTATTTAGGTAATTTTTTTCTGTATAACCTAAACAGTACAAGTTGATTCAAAATAGAGAGTAAAATCCCGAGTGAATGTCTCAAAAAGCTAGCTCAAATTTCTTGATGTGGTTAAATCTTCAAACTGAATAGGATAAGATTTTTATCTAGAGACTCTTATAAAGACAAATCTAGTTACTCCTTTATTCTCCACCACCAGTCGAACACCCCTCTTAAGCCTATCATCAGTCATTACTGTTTTAAATTTAGATATGGAGTCAATTGGCTCACCATCTGCTTCAATGATTATATCCTGAGGAACCAAACCACTAAGCTGGGCAATGCTACCTGGCCTAACTCTTGTTACTACGACCCCGGATTTTCTTTTCGTGCCTAATTGTCTTGCTAAATCAGGGGTAAGATTTTGAACACTTAAACCTAACTTATCAATGTTGTCTTTCTCTGGCGCTACACTTCCTTCAGATTCATCATCCATTTCTGGCAATTCTCCCAATTTAACCCTAATAGTTATGTAGTTCTTATCTCTAAAAACTTTCAGAGTTACTGTAGTGCCTGGCTTTTTCGAGGCTATTACATTTCTTAAGTGATTGGGATTCTCAATCTGCAAATCATCTACTTGAACAATTATGTCGCCAACTTTTATTTTAGCTTTATCAGCTGGAGAATCTGGTTGAACCTGACCTACCAACGCCCCCTTTGTTGAATCGTAACCAAAAGATTCAGCCAATTCTTTCGTAAGCCTCTGGATACTAACACCTAACCATCCTCTTATGACTTTACCGTGCTTGACGATTTGTTCAATTACATTTTTTACCATGTTTGAGGGGATCGCAAATCCAATACCCATGTACCCACCACTACGTGAGAATATAGCGGTGTTTATACCAACAACCTGCCCTTTCAAATTCACCAGAGGACCTCCACTATTACCTGGATTGATAGCTGCATCGGTTTGAATAAAGTCCTCAAACTGATTACCACCAATAATTGATCTACCCTTAGCACTCACGATTCCCGCAGTTACAGTATTAGTTAATCCAAACGGATTACCAATGGCTAGAACCCACTCTCCTACACTTAGTGCATCTGAATCACCCAACTGAGCGGGACTAAGATTCTTTTTCTTAACCCGAAGAACGGCTATATCAGTTCTACTATCAGTGCCAACCAGCTTAGCAAACTCCTCACTCCCATCACTAAAAGTTATCTTTATCTCATCTGCTACCCCAGCTACATGATGATTCGTGACAATTAATCCATCATTAGAGATTATTACCCCAGTGCCTAAAGAAGGCTCTAATCTCTCATTTTTTTCAGGGAATGAGTCAAAAAAATCATCCCCGAAAAATCTCCTAAATTGATCAAAAAATGGATCATTGAAGGGGTGTTGTCTTTTACTCTTTACAAAAGCCTGAATACTGACAATTGAGCTGGTAATATTTTCTACTATATTTTTGAATCTTGTTGATAGAGTCTCTGCAAAATCCTGCGCTGAAAGAAATGCTAAGCTTAGAAAAAGTATTAATCTCATATTTTCTTGCTAGTCTAACAAATTTAACTTATCCATTAAAAGCGGGTGAATTTGCGATAATTAGGACAAGGTTTTAAAATACTAAGTGTGGCAGGACACTCAAAATGGGCCCAAATAAAAAGGAAAAAAGCTGCAAATGATCAGAAAAGAGGTCAGCTTTTTTCTAAGCTTCTAAAAGAGATTGAAATAGCCGTTAGATTGGGAGGAGCAAATCCAGATGCAAACGTAAGGTTAAAAAATGCAATTTTACGAGCGAAGCAAGAGGGTGTTCCAAATGATAATATAAACAGAGCAATTCAGAGAGGGGCTGGTGAGAAAGACAAAGGTGCATTAGAGGAGCTGCTTTATGAGGGTTTTGGACCAGCAAACGCTGCATTCATAGCAAGAGTGGTAACCGACAACAAAAACCGCACGGCATCAGAGATTAGGCATCTAGTAGTGAAATTTGGTGGCACTCTTGGCGGTACCAATAGTGTAAGACATCTTTTTAAAGAGAGGGGAGTAATAAGGATTAAGGGTAACAATTTGAATGAAGATGATATACTATCTTCAGTCATTCAGTTTGATATTGATGATATAGAAACTCTTGAAAATGAGGCTAGAATTGTTTTAGAGATTAAAGACTTATCTAGCTGTGCTGAGGTATTAAAAGATAAATTTGAGGTTTTATCGGCTGGAATTGAGTTTATTCCTATACTTAAGCATACAGTTAGCGAAGAAGAGTTAGAGAAAGTGATTAGTTTTTTTGAGGCCCTTGATGATCATAACGATGTGCAAGAGATTTTCTTTAATGTAGATATTTAGGATGACCATATCCTTTCTTGCTGGAGAGATTTTAGATTCTGTTCAGGATGGAATCATACTCTTGGTTAATGGTATTGGCTACAAGGTAATCTTTAAACCAAAAACCTCAAACGTAGCTCCGGGTCAGGTTTTAAAACTGTATTGTTATGAAAAAGTTTCTCCAGACAGTAGAGAAATATTTGGATTTGAAACTTTAATAGAGAAGGAGATTTTTGAAATACTAATAAAAGTACCTAATGTAGGCCCTAGGATTGCATACTCAATAGTTTCTAGCTTATCAGTTAATGATTTATTAACTGCGTGTAGCAATGGGGATGCAAAACTGTTGTCTCAAGTTAAAGGAGTAGGATCAAAAATGGCAGAGAAGATTGCTTTTGAATTAAAAAATTTTCTGGCCAAACATCTAAAGCTCATTCTCTCAATGGATAACACTAGCCTGCCAAGTGATAACCCTGAAAGTGAAGCCGTAGCTGCACTTGTAAGACTGGGTTTAGACAAACCATCAGCAAATCTCTTGGTATCCTCTGCTTTGCAGAAGCTAAAATCAGTTGACTCAAGAGTATCAACAGAGCTCCTAATACAAGAAGCTCTGAAACTGGGTAGTAGTTTTAAAACACCTGGGGCTAAAACCAATGACAAATTTAATTAAATTTAAATTTTTATGCTGTCTAAAAAGGAGCAAACGGGTTCAGACTGTGAAAAGGTGTAGATAATTTTATTTTTTAACTGTAGTTTTTCGGAAAAACTTAAACAAAAACTCTAAATTCTAAAAATTATTTAAACGGGTTTTTAAAATCATTTAAAGATTTAAATTAACTCAAGAAGTTTAATTCAATATAAAAATTTTATTTACCTTAAAAAGGTGAAGCTTAGGTAACTAAACTCTTAACAAAAGTTTCTTTACTATCTAAAGTTATATAAGCATATTTTAAATAGCACGGCTAAGCTTTGGTTTAGAGAAAAAAATAGCTACTTTTAAAAGCTTCAATATTTGATTTTTAAAGTTAAGTAAAACATTTAATCAATATTAAAAAAGATAGTTTTTTCTGAATCAACTTCCGATATTTAAAGATAAAACTTATTTATGAAAAGGTTATTATTACTGTTTTTAGCTGGGTTTTGTTTTGCTGAGTGTGTAATGCCTGCTTTCTGTAAAGAGGAGGTATCACAAACAATTTATATAAGACAAGGAGCTTCAAACTTCTTTAGGAGAACAATTCCTGATATACGGGGTTATCTCGGAAATGTTGAGGTCAGAGGAATTAAAGATGATGTTAGCAAGATTACAGCTTACATTGACAATTCATATCTAACTGTTTATGGTCGAGTTCCTAGAAAATCTGATGAGATATATATTTTAGTTCACTCAGTTTATGATCTAAAGGGCGCAGATTTAAATAAAAAAAGTTGCGATGAGCGCATTGATGATGCGGACCTGTTAAATCTTGTATTTAACTTTGGTGACAAGGGTAAATCATCAGCCTGCTTGGGGAAAAATATGAGATTTACAGCTGACGTAAATGCAGATGGCGTAGTGGATGAAGTAGATTTAGAGAGGATTCTTCTTCAGTTTGGATTTGGAGAGGAAATTTGCAAAGAGGTTAGATGTGGAAACTCGATAAGACTTAGATTTCTTAGAACGTTGTCTTCGGCGAGGAGGTAAGACTAAAATTTATCAATTAAAAGAGTAAAAAAGCTTTTTCAAGGTCATCTAACTGAGTTTCAAAAAACCTAGTTAGATGACCTTTTTATTTTTTATACTTACAATAAACACGTGCTAACAGTAAGCTTACCCCAAAAATTAATTCTAGAGTAAACTTTACCTTTTTTTTAAGGTATTATCTGTTTGCTTTTTAGACAGGAATAGTTTACTCCAATGCTAACTGGGTTTAGTCAAATACTATCTTACAATTCCCTAACCTAGCTCCAACATTACATTTACTCTTTTACTCTTTCAACCTATTCTAAAGTGTACTTTAGAGAAGTATGCGATTGAAAATTGAAATATTCAGAACAAATTTATTTATCCAAAAATTTCATTTAATAAACCTTTTTTAGATATAGCCCTACAAAAATAAGCATAACCTAGCAGATAAAAAAAAGAATACCAGAGGCAAATCTTACATAGATTTAATAAGACGCTATGACTTTTGGGTTAATTTTCAAATCAATAATCCTGTTTAAAAAATCACTAAACATTTAATTTAAGTTAAGGTTTGAAACTTTTTAAATAACTTCAAAAAATCATCAGTATACTCAATTCCCAAGCCTATACCCTTAGGAAGGTATATGATCCCATTAATAGGATTTAAGTGTGATACATCTGTTAAAATCCAAGATTCATAAAAGTAGCGGTCAGGTGGACTTATCTCCGCAGGAAATTCCGGGTTTAAAGCTTTAAATAAATGAGATAAAACAGTTTTACCAATCACAGTCTCAAACATACCTCCTAACGCAATCCTTATATTTCTTTGCTTTGCAAGATTAAATATTTCAAGAAACTCCAGTATTGATCCCAGAACCGAAACTTTACAAACCCATATAACCTCTCTTAACTCAAGCCAATCAAAAAAATCATCCCTGAATCTAATGTCTTGATCAATTGCAAAGTTAATGCCTCGAAAACTTTTTATTAAATCATTCATTAATTTCAAACGATTCTCCATACGAGGTTTGATGGGTTGCTCAAGGTACTCCAAGAAAATCTCTCCTGATAGTGTTAAAACCTCAAGTTTAGAAATTAGACTTAAGTCGTTCGTCAAACTACCATTAGCATCCAATGCAAAGTGTACTCTTGATTTGCTCTGTTTTAATACGTCAATTACACTGTCAAATGTTATGGCTGAGATCTTAATTTTAGCCGATTTGTAAGAAGTTATAAGTGAATCAAATTTTTCCAAATCATCCTCAAAAACTACAATCTTTGGTATTATTAAATTGCTGCAAGGTTGCTCTAACATATCATTTATTATTTGCCAGAGTGGCTGTTCCTGAGTTTTTGATATTAAATCCAAAAAAGCTACGGAGATAGCGTGCCTAATCCTCGGGTTAAGTGCATTATCTGAACCTTCTAATATTCCCTCCAATTGCTTAATTTTTGTTATCTGCTCTAACAACTTAAGGTCATTATGAATGTTGTGACTTACACGGTTTTTAACAGTAACATAAGAGGCCTCACCTACTCCAAATTCACCACTATCTTTCATTAGTTTTATAAACACCGATTGCTTGTTTGTTATTAACTCTTGGCCACCGGCAGCTGATTTGTAATTTGATTTTAATGGAAAATCAAAAGGGAAAAAACTTAGTTTTAGTTTCTTAATTCCTCGAGTTAAAAGTGTGATATCCATTCTCTGTTGTTGAATTTAATATACAATGAGTGACTTTAAAAATATCTACTCGAGCTAAAAAATGTGAAAATCTCGCGTAAATTTTAGTTAGCCTTAATAGTTAACCAGCAAGTAATTTATCTTTAAAATTCTTCTCACGTTTATTTTAAAATTCTTAAAAATCGATATATCAAAAGTAGCATCTTAGAAATGGAAATGTAATTTTATAACCAAAAACTTGATTTCTTGATCACATATCTTTCCAGAACTCTTAAAGGCTTAAAAAAACAAAAAATCATCTTTAAAAAATGCTTTTCTTCACCTAGCTAAAGTACTCAAATTTGTTAACTAACCTTAAACTGATATCCCTTAAATTAGGGAAAAATATATACATTTGATAGGCTAGCGAAACTCTATTTATTATAGTTTTTGCCTCTATATCATTTCCTTGGTTAGGAACGTTATATAAGAAAACAGAGCTCAATAAATGATACAACTCGGCAAACCAAAGAAATCCTTAAACATATTTAGTAGATTGATAAAATCTAAACTTTTAAAGCAGGTTTCTAAGCTAGAATTATTAAAGTTAGTAAAAGTACAACATAGTATGTTTTATTTTTAACATGAATTTAAGCTCTAAAAAGCTTAAAAAGTATGGTAATTTTATGAGAAATTAATTAAGGGTAGCTAGTTTTAATGTTACAACTTTTTAGCGCTAGGTTAATTAACTTAAAGCCGAAATTAAGAGAGCGGTATTAGTTGTAAAGCATTTAATTCAAGTTTTTTTAACTCGGAATTTACTCTGCTAAATATTGACTGTCTGATTTCGTTTCTTTTAAATTTTTTTGGTCTAATAAAGAGTAACCAACCATGTTAAACTTCGTAAACATATTGAGATGTTTTCATCTTTGAGATGACTTGAATAACCTTAGTATTGCGGGTACGGCATAACATTAGCTTTTAAAAGAGTAATTTAGAGGCTATACAAAGCTCATGCAGCAGCTATAAATGATGAATCGTATTTTTAGGAATTTTACTTTTACCTAAGTTAGATCTAGGATTTAAAAGAAATGGTTTTTAGCTATGAATTGGAAATACACACAAAAACCTTGTAACAAAATCAAATAGCTTGAAATCTTGACTCTAAAATTAAATAAAGCAAACTTAAATGGATGATTAATAAAAGAGGCAGAATTAACGATAATTCTCAACTAAAACCCTTTTAGCTAAACTAGTACATATCAGTCTAAAAGTATAGCAAAGCGCTATCTGCCTTTTAAAAAATAAATTTTTTGAACAAAACTTAGTTAATCTTTTGAAAAATCAACCACGCAGCTCGATTTGAGAAAAGAGATTTTATTTGAGTTTAAATTAAAAGGCAAAGAAAGGTATATACCGTTAAAATACTTTGGCAGATTTTCAGAAGATAATTCTCCTTTAATTCCTTTTAAGTTGCCATATTTCTTCTCAAGATTCTCAAATACAGAAAGTAATTCAGAATAATTTAATCCAAATCGTATCCCGTAAAACGATTCGGAAAATACTAGTTTATCTGTATTTGTTCCTAAAATATAAATATCCGCTTGTCGTCTGCCATATATAATAAAATCATCTATGTTATATACTTCGTACTCATCCTTAGTCTCTACATTTTCCCGCAAAAAAAACTTAACTGTGTTCCACACTGAATAAGGTAAAATAAAGAGTAAATCATAATCCCCATGACTGCTTAAAACCTTTAATCCAAGGGAGAGATCCTCAACATCATCCAAATAGAGGGACTTACGTAAATTTTTGAAATCTTTATCCCCATATGTGGAGGCCAACGTGTTTAAGTAGCTTAGAGGAGCTCCGAAATATACTTCATTTTTTGTATCCTTACCCTCTTTACAATCAAAGACCTCCTCAATTTTCCCAAAAGAATTTCTCTGATAGAGTTTCATAATTCCAGAAGGTTCGAAGTTGTCATCTAATTCTCTGAAATCTTTAAAATTAGTCTGAGAACCGGTGCCTTCAGTAGCAAGTTTAGTGAGAGAAATTAACCTGAATGTCCTACCATCAATCCTCTTTACATCATATTGATGAGATAGACCCATTGATTTAAACAAATCACTTGCCTCAGAATCAGACATATCTCGCAAAAATGAAAACAATATGCTTGGGTAAACTTTATTACCTTGCGTAATAAGTTTAAATGATATCATCATTGACTTATCTAAATTCAAAATCCTCTCACCAAGGTAAATGTAAAAATCATAATCCGCAGGAACCTTAAACCCTGACTCTGGTTTCTTGCCGCAAGCAACAATAAAGCTCAAGACCAACACTAGTAAAAAAGCTGAGCGAATCAACATCGTTGTAAACTTGCATTTAAGCTTATATCTTTTTAAACAAAAAATACACATGTAAAATTTTATCTAAACTTATAGCTAAAATTTTAGTAACACCTAAAATTATAACTCTACGTTGAACTTACTACGTCACTCCTAATACCGATCTGGTTCCCTTAAATCTTAGAAATTTTAAACCAAAGGCTAAATCATTAAGCCAACCAAGAAATCAAAGTGCTAAAAACAAAGCGCCTTGAAGAATGAATTGAAGGCAAATACTCAATAACCTAACTGATCCTAATATCTGCTTGATAAATGTCAACTTAATTATGCTTAACTCAAGATATTAAAATTTTTATTATGCTTAACTTGAGATCCATTTTGGCTTTTATGTCTACACATTATCATCGCTCTTAATAAGCTTAGAATGG
>CALHSA010000028.1 GCA_938038205.1 uncultured bacterium
AAGGTATTTTTAAAGCACCAATAAACTCAAAATTAAATTACTTTTTATAAAACTAATTTTCAACGTTTAATCGGGATTAATAGCCTATTGTTTTATCAAAGATATAAATTAAACGTCTCAGTTAATGTAACTGTTAGAAAAAATTTAAATTTTTCAAAAGTCAGCAAGTAACTTAAAGCTACTTAAATTAATTATTGACCTGCATTGATGAGGGCCAATTATCTGTAATTGTTTTAAAATCTAAGCCTACTCCATGAGGATACTCTTCTAATAATGTTAGTTCTGCCCCCTTATCACCTATCTTTAATGTTACACGCCCTCCTCCAAGGCTTTTTACGGCGTGCATTTCGTTTTTGAGCAAGCCATTTTTTGTAAGCGTCTCTAAAACCAGAGGATTTATATCCTCATAATTAATGACATCAGAATTTACTAAAATAAAAACAATATTTCCCTCAAATTCATAAGCAACAAATAAATATTTTTCTAAATATTCTTCTATACTCTGTTGAGAAATTGATTGCAGTGTTTCTGATTGAAAATCGTTATTATGTTTAAAAATTAATAATATTGGTATCTTTGCGTTAAAAAAAGCATATGGTAGCCCACTCACAAATTCATCTAAACTTTCGAATATTTTTACCTCAACAAACACAGTATTAATTGTGATCTGACGTAGATGTTTATCAGGAGTTAAGCTATTTTCAAGCATAAACTTTTTTTTATTCTCCAGAGTAATATTTTAAAAATTAAAAAATCTTTAGTAAAGTGCCTAAAACACTTTTTAGTTAAAAATTTACTCCTCAATAATTTTTCCATCCACTATTCTGTAAGTCCCAGTTTTATCCGAGAACAGTTCTTTTAACGAATCAACTATCTCAATATTTATTTTAAGCATATGCATGATCTCTGAAAAAAGTTGCCTATTCTCAGTTATTAAATCATTGATCCTCTGCTTTTCCTCAATAGAAATTGAATCTATTTTCAAACGATTCTCTTTCAACTCTTCAGCCAACAACTCAATTTCATCAACAAGCCCTGGATCAAGCTGCCCCTTTTGAAGTAAAGATTTAAGTTTTTTAAACAACTTATTCAACTTTTGTTGCCCATTAAGCTCAATCTCGCTAGGAAGCATTAAAAAAGTTTTTCTACAATACTTTTGGCTACTGCTTTAGTATCATAGGAATTAGGGTTTTTCCCTTTTAGTTGCTCGAGTCTACTTTTATCTAATTGCTTATTCGAAGCCTCAGCTCGCATGGTTTCCAACTCAGAAACTAGCTCTTCGATGTTTTTTAAAGAGTTACTGATTCTTCCACTATCCTCTTTCAAAGCCTTCGAATCCACACTCTGCTTATTGAAATTACTTTGCTGCTGATTGTGTATTTTAATTGAGTTAGGTTTTTTACCAGATGGATCCGAAATTTTCATCTTTTTATATTATATCACAAGCAAAAAAAACCTGCTTCATATTAATAGATTCAAAAAACAGCTCAAAAGTTTCTAACAAATTTGACTTCTAAAAGGCTGGTTATTATAAATTTCCCCAACAGCCAAAACACCAAGACACATATAAGCTCTTAATAAATATAACAAAATTAGATTAACACTGAGACCATAAGATTCAATTAGATACTGCTTTAATCCAGATTTACTCAATTAAAAATCCAAGAAGAAATTTTTAAAAAAATAAAGTTTGGATTATAAAATAAATCAACATACCCTACCCAAAATCCAGGTAAATCGAAACAGATTTTTATAATCTCAAGTCAAAGAGGGATAAACTTTTTACAAAGTAAAAAGCCTTTGAAATTTTCTACTATCCCTTCAATTCTTTTTCTATTAATTGAACAATAGCCGGATTAGCTTTAGTAATACTACTTGAAAGGCTGCTTGTTAGCTGATCAATCATAAAATCCCTCTCTAAACTAGAGCCTGGTATATCAACATCCTTAAAAAGCTCTTTAATAAGTAACCCAATAAATAATTCACTCAGTTCCTTTGATGCCTTTTCTGCTGAATTTTGATTAACTCTATCAAAATTAAGTTTATCTATTTTCATACTGTTACATAATCACAAGCTCAGCATTTAAAGCCCCCGCCTTTTTTAAGGCATTGAAAATTGATATCAAGTCTCTTGGTGTAACCCCTAACGCATTCAGACCCCTTACTAAGTCCGTAAGATTAGCCTCTCCTCCAATCTCATTTAACCCTCTTTTCTCTTCGAGGGTGGATAGCTCAGTGTTTTCAATCACCTGAGTCTCGCCCTCCCCTAGTGGATTTGGTTGACTTACAGATGTTGTGCTCTTTACCACAACACTAATATTTCCATGTGCTAAGGCTACTTTTGAAACTTTAACTTGATCAGTGACTATAACAGTTCCGGTTCTCTCATTAATTACAACTACAGCGGCTTTGCCCACCTCAACTTTTAAATTCTCTAATTGAGACACAAGCTCCACAAACTCTTGCCTTCCAGATACCCCAGCCTTTACTAAATCAACATCTATGGTTCCACTATCAAATGCAACCGCTACATCCTTACCAAGTAAGTCATTTATTAATTTCTGCACATAGTTTGCCGTGGTAAAATCAGGTTGTCGAAGATAAATTCTAATTGCTCTCCTTTGAGTTATGTCAAAATTAACTGCCCTCTCTACTATCGCTCCGTTCGAAATATAGCCTACTGTGGGATGATTCTGTGTAATTGAATCTCCAGCAGCTGTTTGATAACTGTACCCTCCTATCGTCAATGGCCCTTGAGCTACTGCATACACTTGGCCATCAGGACCTTTAAGCGGAGTAAGGATCAGAGTACCACCTTGAAGGCTTTTCGCATCTCCTATTGAGGATACAACAACATCAAGTGTTGTGCCAACACCAGCAAAAGGCGGTAGATCAGCAGTAACCATTACAGCTGCCGAATTCTTGACTTTTACTTGTTTTGGATCAACTTTAACACCAAAAACCTCCAACATATTTGCAACGGATTTTACAGTGAAAAAACTACTTCCTCCATCACCTGTTCCATTTAAACCAACAACCAACCCATATCCAATAAGCTGATTACCTCTAACCCCCTCAATTTTTGCTATATCTTTTAAACGAGGGGTGGCCACAGCTATTGATACTAAAACTATAATAAATCTCAAAACGGCCATAGATCCCGTATTAAATTGCTTAACCATCCGCCCCTTTGTGGGCTACTCACAGAACCAGATCCTACAAAATCAATTCTGGCATTCGCTAACCGTTGAGAATCAAGCTGATTGAATGAATCAATATCCTCCGGCCTTGCGTAACCACTAATTACAAGAATCTGCTCCTCATTATTCACCTTTATATGTTTCCTACCCTCTAACCTCAATAACCCAGAGGGAGTGATATCGGTAACCAGTGCTGTAATTGTTGCTTTAATTTTCCCTTTCCTCTCTGTTGTTCCCTCATTCTTGGTGCTTGATTCACTGCCTCCTTTCACTAAAGGCTTGGTCAAATCAACATTACCTGAATCATCCTTACTGAGGTAAGTATCTATCCTCTTAAATAACCACTGAGGTATACCAAGAAACTGCTCGATTGTTGCTGACACATCACTTTTTGACTTAACATCTGTTTTAGCATCAGTTGTGGCCTCAGCCGTGTCATAAATTAAAATCGTTACCAGATCATTTACTTGAATTCCTCTTCTATCAGCCGATATAAAACCGTTCCTAAAATCATCTCTCCACAGACTAGCAGATGAGCCAACGTTGTATGGTCCGTATTTCCAGTAATCATCATTTTGTAAAACTGTTCCTTGAATTGCAAAATTCGCTCTTGCTGAGTTATCAACTGTTTCTGGAATAGTATAAGGTATATCAGTTCTTGTAGAGGCTTTCACACTACTTGTTTTAACAGACGAACAACCAACGATAATAAAACTTAAACCTAAACAGTAAGCTATCCTAATTAACATAAATTTCTCCAGTATCCACAACAATACCTTGAATAATTTTATTTGAGGTTGGATTTTTAACCTCAACTTTTTCACCTTTAGCCGCATCATTAAGAGCCAGACCTAACATTCTAATCTCGAGATTACCTGCCTTAAATTTAACCTCAACTGGCTCTTTTCTTTTAACAAGAAGTAGCTTTTGCGTATTTAAATTAGAGCAAACCGTGTCAGGTAAAACTGGCCGCGTTATTTCTCTTCCTACACAATCGGCCTTTGATAAGCCGTTTATCGAAGCTAAATCAACCTCTAGCAGTTTTACATTCTCCTCTTTTACGACCTCTCCTGGATTGAGAGCAGTTGTAAAAAAAGCAACTAGTTTAACTTCCTTAGACTCAAATGGAACCTCTAATTCATACTGAAATTTTTCCCCAAAACTCGTTTCTTCAACTAAAATGCGCGCCAGGTTCGGGATCTTAAATAAATTCACATCAGTAACCGTAATATCATATTCTGATGTAGGAACACTTAAATTTTCTGCAAATACTTTTGTAACACGTCGTGGCTGCGATTTCGTTTGAATAAACGATTGAATTTTATCTATCAAATAGCTCTCCTGTATCTTTGAAAAACTTCTTTGTATTTTAATTTCAGTTGGAATTGAGTAACCAAGCTTATCCATATTGAACCCAGCCTTTTGTATTTTGTCTAGAATATCACTTCCTTTAATCTCTACAACCGCACCAGGTTTAACACCAGAGACGATAACCAATCCTGCTAATGCTTTAGCCATCTCTAAATTTTTTAATGGCGTTATTGAGGCTATATCTCCCAAAAATACATTTGATGACACAACCTCTGATTGATGATTAACACGAATTTCAACATCATACTCTTGAGCACAAAGCAGTGTAAAAATTAAAAGAAATATTTTAATTATCATCTTTTTAATCCAATAACCTGACTCAACATTTCCTCAGCAGTGAGGATACCTTTGGATGCAGCCTCGTACGCTTTCTGTGCTGAAATCATATTTACAATTTCATTCACTACACTTACATTACTTGACTCTAAAAATCCCTGTTGAATTGATCCAAAACCATCTCGCGAAAACTCCCCCTCTTGAGCCTCACCGGATTCGGATGTTACAACAAACAAATTACTTCCAATACTTTTTAGCCCTCCAGGATTAGCAAATCGAAATGCTGTAATTGTGCCCGCGCTCTGAGGATTTGCATTACCTGGAATTTGATAAGTTACAAAACCCTCCCTAGATATTGTTATATTAATAGCCTCTGGCGGCAAAGCTTCAACCCCGAGGACTCGATAGCCATCTGGAGTTACTAGGTAGCCATCTGATGATAAACTTAAATTTCCAGCTCGTGTGTAAGCTAACGTGCCATCAGGAAGCTCTACAGCAAAAAAACCATCCCCCTGAATTGCGATGTCAAGCGGATTGGCACTCGGTATTAAGTCACCCTGCGTAAAAATTCTAGTTGTACCGTTAACTCGCACCCCTAACCCCACAAATATACCGGTGGGCGATTGAGTATTCTCGTCAGTCTGAGCCCCTGGCTCAAGAAGATATTCATAGGTAAGATCCTCAAAATTAGCTCGAGCTTTTTTAAAACCTGTTGTGTTTGCGTTAGCTAGATTATTAGCGATAGTATCTAGCTGAAACTGCTGAGAAACCATGCCAGTTGCTGCAGAATATAATGCTCTAATCATATCGAGCCTCCATTAATTGATGATTGATTAATCTCATCAATGGTTTTAATCAACTTTACATACAAATCGAATTGCTTATTAGTTGTGATCAAATTTATGATTGTTGGGATTAGTTCCACATTACTCTGTTCGATACTCTCAACGGCAAGATTAGGATTGGTAACCGGTTCAAGATTCCCTTGCGCTTCAAATAAATTTCCACCCAATTTTTTAGGTGGCTCAGATGTCTGAACAACTCTAATTTTCCCAAGAAAAGTAATCCCCTCAGTTGTCAGACCATAAACAGATCCATCAGTGGAGATCCTAACGTTACTAGCCCCTTGAACATTAATGAATCCACCTTCTGAGAGAATCTTATATCCAGATGGTGTGGCTAGATCCCCATCCTTATCGATCTCTAAATTACCAGCCCTAGTTAACGCTAAACCATCATTAATTTGGACAACAAAAAACTGATTAGGATTAGTTAGTGCTACATCTAAAGGTCTTTGTGTTGGTATTATAGGTCCTTGGCTAAAATCTGTTATTTCAGATCCAAATCGACTACCCTTGTACCTATCAAAATCAAAGTAACTATACTCACCTGCCCACCCCATTTCTGATGCAAGAGATTCGTTGAATCTTTGTTCTGCAACACTTACTTTATCGCGCTTGTACCCTACAGTGTTAACGTTGGCCAGATTGTTGTTCAAAATATCAAGTTTTCGGAATAGATAAAAACCAGCTGTTGACAAAGAGTAAGTTCCAAAATCTGTCATTTTACCTAAGCCCTAAAACCCCAAGTCTTGGATCTTTTCGCAACTCATCTTTGCCAGTCGATATCTTCTCTAATAGGATGTCAAAAGATTGACTTCTGAGATCTGTTTTCGTCTGATTTACATTAGATATTCTTACTTCTTCAGCCGGTTTTGAGATACCTTTTTGAGTAATGGTCGAGTGACCACTTGTAACCTCTCTGTTCATCCTTTTTAGCTCTGTTTCCAAAGTTTTAACCGATTTAATAAACGTGGTAACAACAGGTCTGAGAGTTTCGAGTGATTTCATCATGATCCCTTGAACCTCCAAAAGCTCTTCCTTTAAGTTAATAACACTCTTTTCCAAGTTACCAAATTCATTAAATTTTTTTCTCAGGTCATTTGAGTACTCCTCAGCCTCTTTTAATAATTCATCAAATTCAGACCTTTTCTTATCTAATTCTGCCAAATATGTCTGAAATTTTACTTGTGAATGATTAAACGATTTTCTCCTCCTAAGAAGTAAAGCAAAAGAGAAGAACATCAAAAAAACCCCTAAAGTCAATGAGCCCACTAAAATTGTATTTGTCATAACTTTGACTACACTAGTTGATGCAATAAACGTTCCAATCACAAAGTATGAAAATTGGGACTTGATTAAGTCTTTAAAATTTTAAATCATCGTTCTTGTGGGAAAAATTTTATGGCAAGGAAGAAGATCCTTTAGATCACAAATCGGGTTGATTTGCCTGTTTATTTTAGGCTTTTTTTTTAATTATCAGTTAAAGGCTTTGTTGCCACTTAAAGTATACCAGTTTTTTAATTTTTGCCTAATAATTATTCTTCTCGAAATCGTAAGGAGAGTTTACGATACTAAATATCAAGTTACAGATGAACACATCATTGAAGAACGTGGTCTTCTAAATATCCTTTATCAGAAAAATACAATAAATATTGAGGATATAAGGGATATTAAGGTTTGGCAAACTTTGTTAGGTAGAATATTTAACTTTGGAACTGTCACAATTGGTACCGCTGCTGAAAGTTTCGAAGAAATAGTATTTGATGGCGTAAAAAATCCTACAAAACTCTCAAAATTTATAAAGAATTTAAGTCTTAAAACAAAAACTCAGTCAACTGAATGAAGCGGGAAATAACGCGAAATTTTTATATTTAATACGGGATTTTTACGCCCAGAATCTGCGATTGTTTCTTTTTTTATAATGAGCGAAGGATCAATTCCATTAAGTTTAAACTCCGAAATAACCAAGTTGATAATACTGGTTCCTAAATTTTGATCATTGAAAGCATCTGTTTTAGGCTCAAAAAAAGTTATCTGTATACCAGCTGGATAGCTGAGGTTTTTAAAAATATGGGAGAAAATTTTAATGGCCTCTTTCTCGTTAATTCCCAAACTCTTGTCAATAAGCTCTAAGTTTAAATCAGGCGGTGGATTTTCTAGAATTTTATTATCTCCATCATACCATTTACTTTTGATAGCCTCTCTTATAATGCTTTGATCCGTTTCTAAATGATACAGTGTCTTCTCTGCTTTTACTATGCGATTCTCAAGATTTTCAATTTGAGAGCCGAGGGATAAGCCACTAATTAATCCTCCAGCAGCTCCAACAAGGGCCCCCTCCCCTGTTAAACCAACTTGGTTTCCAATAATAGCACCTGCCCCAGAGCCAACAACAGAGCTATTTAGAGTTGATATTGCTAACTGATCTAACGATTCGGGTTTGTTCATTGCACACCCAAACAAAAAAATGGAAAAAATAGTTAGAATCATACAGAGATCTTATTTTAAATCCAAAATATACCTGTATACCAGTGCTACAAAATAAATTACAAATATCAAAATAAACTCAAAGTAAATTGGAAGCCGATAATAAAGTGTGTCTCTTTTTGTAACATTAAACGTAAAAGTTTTTGAAATTTTCTCGTTAGGAGGTAAGAAAAACTTACCACCTGAAGAAAAGGTAATTGAAGAATAACCAGAGTTTGACACCCTTATTAAAATACGACCCAACTCTATTGCTCTAAAGCTTGCAAATCTTTCATGCAAATAAGGAGCTACACTGCGACCAAACCATAAATCATTTGAGACTACAACAAGTATATCAACATTCTCTGATTTTTGTTTGACATATCTTTCAAAAATATCTTCATAGCAAATAAAACTAGAAACTAAAAAACCGTTTATAAGAACTGGTTTGTTGTTTGCGCCGATTGAAAAATCCTCAATGGGATGAAATTTAAGTACACTTTGCAAATAATCTCGAAGAGGCATAAATTCTCCAAATGGCATAAGTATCTCTTTATGGTACGTTCCAACTAAATCTCCTTCATCTGAGAAAATTATAAACATTGGGGTTGTAACGGGTATAGCTGCACCAATAAGATTTAGAGCCTATATTAAGGGGACGGCATCCCACT
>CALHSA010000029.1 GCA_938038205.1 uncultured bacterium
ACAGTTCAATAAGCCTAGACGAGGGTACCAAGGACGTTCATCCAGACTTAGATAAACTTCAGAATGACCTGGATGAGCTTCTTAAGGATACAGAGAGTAACTTTGAGAACTGGAACAAAAATATTGATGCAGAATCGAATAAAACCGCTGATACTGGTAAGTCGATTCCAAGTTTAAAGAATGTAATTGATGAACTTAAATCTGTTGAATCTTTTGAAGATTTATGTGAAGTACTACTACTAAAACTGGTAAGCAACAATCTATTCGACAGATCTGCTCTGTTAGAGTTATCAGTCAAAGAGAAACGTTTGTATGTCAAAAAATCAGTAGGAGGAGAATTTAAATCAAAAATATATGAGCTTGATGAGCTAGTTTTAAACACCCTTAATTTTACAAAAGTTAAATCGTCTGCCATTCCTGCTATTGTTGATCTACCCCTGGGTTCTCCAACTTTTGCCTTTATGCCTCTACCTGCTGGTTCAAAACTGTACATTCTCTACGCTGATACCTACAATCGTCCAATAGGTCTTGACTTACGAACATCATTCAGGGAAGTCGCTAATCTCGCTTTAAAGAAACTTCAAGAATTAAACATTAATTGATTTTAAAGCTGGGTGACTTAACACTCCATCAACATCTAAATCCTCCACTTTCAAAAACCCTTTCCTAGCTTCATTTAACGCTTGTCCTGCACATGCCAGTGAGGATGCCGCTGTCGCAATTTGTATGGCACTAAATTCATAGCCAAGAATTCTCTGATTCATTATTTTTTTAAAAAGAGAGATTTGCTCTAATTTACCTTTTCGTTTTCCAATACACGTAATGAAAATTAAACATACATCTTGCCCTGTTGAGGGTATCGAATTTTCAAGAATTTTAACCAACTCTTTTGTATTGTTTTTAAACTGTAAATCCTCCAACAAAAATTGAATAAACTCTCTGTGGCCCGGATACCTGATAGACTTGTAACAAACGTATTTTGCTTTACCTTTAAGAGTGTAACATAAAGTACCAACCCCACCCGATGTATAAAAAGCCTCGTATTGAACTCCATCTATTGAGAAGGTCTCATATCCTTCTAGTGGAGGTACAAGTTTAATCTCGCCATGATCTAAAATCTCACAATCTTTTACATACTCGTTTATTAACCCCTCAGTTGACCATGTTAGGTTATATTTCAATCTGTTTGCCGGAAAAAGCGGAAGCGCACCCACTCTAAGGGAAAGACTATCAATTTCATCGAAATCTGAGTATACCTTTTTTGCTAAAACAGAAACTAACCCTGGGGCTAATCCTGTCTGAGGAAGTATAAAGGCTGAGTTAAATCCAACCGATTTCTCCCTCAATATTCTTGCCGTTTTTACATCCTCGGTTAGATCAACATAATTAACACCTAACTTAAATGCTAAATCTGCAACTTCTAATGTGGCACTAAAAGGGACTGAGTTTATTAAAACATCTACATGAGTAAAAGCTTCGGGAATCGAATGAGGCAGTGTTGAAGGTTGAATAACATAACCCTCAAACCCTGTAATTTCAGAAACCCTTTTAAGATTTGCATCGTATACATCAATAAGGTAGGCTTGATAACCTAGCGACTTCGCTAACACAGCTATGGCACTACCAACCTTACCACACCCAACAAGTAAAATTTTCATGCTTGGAATTGTATTAGGAGTTTAAATTTCTTTTCAATGTTGATAGAATCATCTAAAAGCCCACATAGCTCAGTTGGTAGAGCACTTCCTTGGTAAGGAAGAGGTCATGGGTTCGAGTCCCATTGTGGGCTGCTCACACGCCCTTAGCTCAATTGGTAGAGCAACGGATTCCAAATCCGTAGGTTGGGGGTTCGACTCCCTCAGGGCGTGCAAAAAAAAACCCGCCTACTAAGAGGCGGGTTTATATCCTTCTAATCTTTTAATTATCTTTTTTATATTTTAAACACTGAACTAGTCACAAATACTGAAAGGTATGTCATAAGAGACGGTGTGTACAAAATCGTCATCTCCAACTCTTCTATACTCTAAACCATAATTTAGTGAGCCCCATGATCCAAAATTCACACCCACACCGCCTGAAAAGGCATTGTATTTCACGTTTGCATCACTACCTCCACCTAAGCTGTTTAAATCGTTGCCAGCAAAGTATCTGTAACCAGCTCTAACAGCAACTGTATCACCTAGAGGATACTCAACTCCTAATCTTAAATTATAAGCACTCCCATCATCATAATCTAAATCATAGTTTGTGTAATCTACACCTGCAGCAGTTGTTAGACCAAAGTCATATGTATGTTCAACTCCTAAATTCACACCCCAAGATGTAAGATCTAATTCTGATCCACCACCAGAGAATATCTCTTCATCTGTTGTATGAGAGTAATGACCACCAAAACCAACATGAGTCTTTTCAGCAACCCTGTATAGAGCTCCAAACGAGTGTCTCAATGAATCATTCCTTAAATCTGAATCATCAATTTCGGCTCGATGCCAAGTTAAGGCGTACCCTAGAGAGAATGAATCGTTGATTGCCTTTGCATAACCCACTGTCACAGAGTGGTGAGTATTATCCTGACCAGAATCAAACTCTGCCCAATCACCTCTCCAACCAAATGTAATATTACCATAATCAGGTAAAGCGTCTGTATATGGGCCTATCGGCAGTGAGAGATAAATACCTACCCTATCAGCTTTTAACTCATCCGAATATGAATCGCCATCATAAGAGATTCTATCGTTTGAGTAACTCACAGAACCATGAGCATCTTTCATTAAACCTGTATTTGCTGGATTGGATATCACAAGGTTTGATGCTAATGACGTAAACTGATTAGCACCAGCCATCGCTGTGCTCCTCGCATCCAAAGTTGGTTGAGGGAAATAGTATTGAGTTACTGCTTGGTAACTAAAATCTTTTAATGCATCTGCAACTAAACCAACACAACCAATAAATAAAAAACTTCTGAAACTTTTCATCATTATCTTCCTCCTGACCATTTTTTACAGCACTGAGCTTAAATTGTCAACAGTTTTTATCTTTTCCATGAGAGGGCTTCTCTAAACCTAAAGCTTGAAAAATTCTTGAAAGAATTGAAGACCTTGATACTCCAGCTTGCTCTGCAATAACTTTTAACTGCTCTCTAGTTGTACTCTCAAGATTAAGAATCCTCTCTCTTAAGAATCTAACTTCCTCCTGCAACCATTTTTTTTCCATGCTCAGCATGTACACTCTCTGGATTAACAAAGGGATTATATTTCCACTCTGACTCTGATTTTCGGTTATTTCAGTTTCTAAGGTTTGAGTTAACACTGGTTGATACTCAGACTCCACCCTCTCAATCTCTAGTGAAATTCCGCACTCTTTAAATGTATATAGCATTTCAGGATCTAAAGTCCCATCTGATCGTGTTTGTAAAATACCCAGCTCTACCAGCTTACTAATAGTGCTCTCACTTAAACCACTCTTTCTGCTGAATTCCTCAATTGTATATCCTTGACTCATACCTAAATCTTAAGTCAGAAAAAGTCTCTAATCTACACTTTTCTAATCTCCATAAGAGATGTGCCACCAATTTGAAATGTTTTTACACCACCTGTGAGAATAACTGAATTCCCCTCCTGCAACTCAATCCTCCGTTTAACGGCCTCGAAAGCTAAGTCTCTTTCCTGTCTGTCATTTTTTGCTAAAACATTTCCTACAATTGACTCAACACCCCAACAAATAGTTAACTTTCTAGCTACTTCCTCACTAGTGGTATAAGCAAAAACAGGTGGTTTTGGCCGGTATTTGGAGATAAGCTTGACGGAGAAACCGCTAGTAGTGCACGCTACTATGGCTGCTGCATTAAGTTTAAAGCCTGCTGCCGCTGCCGCGTAACAAACCGCCTCTACCAAGTCCTTCTCTCCCAGAGTCGTTAACCGCTTTTTATACTGATCAAAATCAAAGTTTTTTAATGCCTCCGACGCTATCCTTGTCATCATCTCTACAGTCCTTACAGGGAATTTTCCAACTGATGTTTCCTCAGAGAGCATAATAGCATCTGCTCCTTGAGAAACTGAGAAACTTACATCCGAAATCTCAGCCCTAGTAGGTATGGGTGAGTTTACCATCGAAAGTAGCATTTGAGTGGCCACAATAACAGGTACTGCTTTATCATTAGCCTTTTCTATTAATTTAATCTGTACATTTGGTAATTTTTCTGGAGGAATTGCTAAAGCTAAATCACCTCTAGCAATCATGATCCCATCACTTGCCTCAAGTATTTCATCAATCTTTTCTAAAGCTTCTTTTCTCTCTATTTTGGAAATTATCCACGGTTTTTTACCTTTGGATGTCAAATACTCTCTAACATTATCAATAGTTTTTCTCGATCTAACAAAAGATATAGCAACAAAATCAACTGGCGCAGTTTCAACTATATCAAGGTTTTGAAAATCTCTCTCGGTAACATCTGGTAGTGGTACATCGCAATCTGGGAACTCAATACCCTTACCTCCCTTAATCTCTCCCCCACAGATTGTTTTAAGTGTTGCTTTACCATTTTTCACCGCTTCAACAACAAACTCAATGATTCCATCCCCTATAAAAACTCGATCTCCTACTTTTAAGAAATTTAAATCGTTTATTGAACTTGTAGTAAGTAAACCAGTTTCACAAGGTTTTTCCCCTACTTCAAACGTAACCCTTTCACCCTCTGAAATTAGCATACTATTTGAACTAGTGTTAATTTTATTTAGCCGAATTTTGGGACCCGGGAGGTCCAATAGAACACCGACTGAGATACTTAATTCTTCTCTCACTTTTTTTATCCTTGATATTAGCTCATACGTTTTATCGTTATCTGAATGGCTACAATTTATACGAAAGACCCTGACACCTGCCAAAATTAATTTCTTAATTGTTTCTAAATCTTCGGAAGCAGGACCCAGAGTTGCAATAATTTTTGTTTTACTTTGAAGAACCATACTACAACCTTAGATGCATCTAAACTACTAAATAAAAAGGTTAATTGAAAGTGCCAAGTGATAAAGTAATTGAGAAAACTGTAAATTATCAGGGTCATGTGATAAAACTTTACAGTTTAGATGGTATAATCTGGTCGTCAAATAGAGCCGAACTAACTGTAATTAAAGAGCGACTCCACCGTAAAAAATTAGAGCTCCTCGGCGTTAAAGATGTAGGGAGTATAACAGGACCTTCAAACTCTGATCAGGTAAAACACGTTAAGGAGGTTAAAAAAAGAGCTCGAAAAGTTCGTGATATTACGAAAAATATCGTAGAAATAAAGGCCGAAGAAATTAAAGAAACACTAAGCAGAAATTTAACCAAGCATAAACCAAAAGTTAATTATGAGAGTAAACGGTTAAATCATAAGAGGGATAAAGCAAAACAGCTTAAAAATCCAAAGAAGAGATTAAATAAACCAAAAGAACGAAAGAAAAAAAACTAAGAGTTATTTACAGCTAAAGTTTGGGATGGCTTAACTCCTGCTATTTCTCTAAACAAATTGAAAGCTTTCTCAGCAAGTTGCTTCTCATGGAATACTGCAGCCTGTTGTCTTTCTTTAATTTTATGAAGATTGTTCAAGGCTCGAATCATTGACTCTTCGAGTGCTGCCAGCGTATCAAACTCAATGATTAAATCGTTTGAATTAAGTAAGCGTAACAAACTTCTTACTTTAGGGGCATAAGCTATCCCTAAAACTGGGACACCAACCGAGGATGCCAGAACTAAGGAGTGAAATCTCATACCTACAAAAAGTTCACACAAACTCATGGCCGCCATAACATCGTGGCTCAAATATGTTTTTGCTGGCACAAAAACTGCCTCAGTTTGATTAGCGACGTACTGATTAACAGAATCATCCATAGGATGGGTTGAAAAGAAAATTAAGTTAATTCCAACTTTCCTTTTTACAGCTTTTAGATTATCCACAATGAATCTGCTAAAATCCTCCTTATTCATGGAGTTTCCTACCCAGGATCCCAAATAGCTAGTCAGATTAATACCAATGAAACGGGTGCTAAAATCTTTCACTCCGTGTCTTTCCAACAACAATCTACCAATCTCCGGCTCAGACACCGGGTTTATAAATGCTGCATCTCCAACCCTAACTGCATCTTTTCTTCCAGTTAGATCGTTATAAATATTTATGCTCTCCTCATCCCTCAAAAAAACAAACTCACATGAATTAAGAACTGCTCTTGCAAGAGCCTTGCTAAGCTTTGAGTTAAACGGTCCAATCCCACAACAGAAAAGTCCAAGCCTCGACTTTCTCAGCAAAGGTAAAAGCAAATAAATATTACTTAAAAAATTAAACGATGGATCAAGCAGCCTCTTACCAAAAAGTATACCATCGCAAATTAATGTGAACTCTGAGTTACTGATCGCTCGTATAGTTGGAAAGCCTAAAAAGCGAATACTTAATCCTCTTAGAGGATGGATATCAATGGGAGTAGAGTTACCCAGATTTTTATAAAGCTTTACGAAATCAGGTTTAGGTGTGGGAACAAAGAAATGAAATGGATCATTTCTAAAATTAAAAAGTATAGAGCTAAGTATTGCAGCATCACCCAAATTGTTCCCTGAGTTAGAGCCCAAAAGTGTTATTCTAAGCTCATCATTGCTCATTTCGTCTAGCTAAATCAATTGATTCACCAGGCTCAAGTATTCTAACTTTAGTGTTTACTTCTTCATCAATACACAATTTCTCAAATTTTTGTGGAGTCCCTGTTAAAATCGGGAAAGTGCTATGATGTATGGGAATGGTAATCTCAGCTTGAATAATCTGAGCTGCCTCAACAGCATCCTCAGGCCCCATCGTGTAAACATCTCCAATGGGCAGAAAAGCTACTTTGGGAGCAAACTTATAACTAATCCAATCCATATCTGAGAAAAGCGCCGTATCTCCCGCATGATAAATAGCAAAATCCTCATGCTTAATTACCACACCACACGCCTCTCCAGCGTAAACTAATTCATTGTTAAGTAGATATGAGCTACTATGGACTGCATGAGTGAGCCAGATCTCAAAACCCTCAAAATTTACACATCCTCCTTTATTAAGCTCGTGACACAAATCAGGGTTCAAGTTATCTTTTTTTAAGAGATGAATAAGTTCAACTATTCCAAAAACCTTTGCCTGATACTGATTAGCAAGCTTTACAGCA
Organism: uncultured bacterium; assembly: GCA_938038205.1. Classification (GTDB taxonomy): domain Bacteria; phylum Bdellovibrionota_C; class UBA2361; order JANWWW01; family JANWWW01; genus CALHSA01. The sequence continues at coordinate 7,170 of CALHSA010000029.1, forward strand.
TCTGAAGCGTGATCAAAATGCCCATGTGTAAGCACTATACCGTCTGGCTTAAGATCCTTAAGCGCCGCTGGGCAAACTGGGTTATTGATCCAAGGATCAATAAATATAGTTTTGTTCTGATTTTTTATGATAACAAAACTATGACCACCAAAAATTATCTCCATAGAGAACCTCAAGCAGATTATACTAACTTCATGAAATTAATCAAAACCGCACTGTTAATTTTTTTGGTAACTTTAATCTGTCAAATTAGGGAATCCAGAACAAATCAAACCACATACATAATTAAATCAACGGAGGGATGTGCAGACGATTGCCCAAAAGTCACCCCTACCCCAACAATAGGCGTTCAAGTTTGGCATGAATTTTCTTCTCAGAATAAAAGCCGCACTCGAAAACGCCATCAGATGAAAGATTAAATCGCGCCGGGAAGGATTCGAACCCTCGACCCTCTGATCCGAAGTCAGATGCTCTATCCACTGAGCTACCGGCGCTCATAAAAGATTTTACAAAACTTATCCTAGACTTTCATATTGATATAATTTGAGATTGTAATCAGAGCTGATAAAATTCTTGTAATACTCAGGGAATAAAAAGTATTATGCTATCCTTAATTTTCTCCAGCAATTCTGATGATTCAATCTTGTAGGTGTTAAGAGAAATTAAATCTTCATTTTAATTAAAGATCTGAACTAATTATAGTTGCACTCAAAATTTAAAAATACCTTCCCTGACATTAAAGTTTATCCTGTGCTCATTTTTATCTGAAAATTTAATTAATGGTTAAATTTTTGCCTCCTAACTAACTTTTGATATTCCGTTTATTACAATCATAACAAAAAACTTATAAAACTATTGGTATAATTTAAGCTGCTTAGGTATCAAAGTAAGCAAAAATTAAAAATAATCAACTCAGATTTAAATTTAAAAAACTTGTCATTTGCCAATAAACAAAAGAGGTCAGAACTACAGATAATAAAGGGATAGTTTTAATAGTCATAAGTCCACCTACAAATGACTATCTGTAACTGTCAAGCTAATTTAACTTTTAAGATTCTCTCAGAAGGTTATTTATGAATAAGCAAGATCTTGTTTAAGCTTTTTAACCTCTTTTTAGCAGTTTGCGGTACAAACAATTTAAGTATAATACAGCTAGTAACAGGAATAACTTTTAGAAAGGCAAGTATAACAATAAGTAGAATCTTAATTTTTTGAGAAATGATTTACATAAAACAAAATTTCAACTAGGTTTGCATTTTTACACCATACCCCCTAGCAGATCCATTCAGAAAATAAAGTTGGCAGCTCAGCTTGGAAAATTTATATTTTGACTAAGAGTAAAAATCCCACCCCAATTTACAACGCAACTTTGCCTTCTCATATAATTTTTCCAGCTATCACTTCCAGCCTCTCGACCTCCTCCAGTTTGTTTTTCTCCACCAAAAGCTAATCCGATCTCTGCTCCACTAGTACTAGTATTTACATTAGCTAATCCACAGTCAGATCCTCCCAGAAAAGTGAAAGCGACCTGTAAACTATCAGTGAAAATTGCTGAACTTAAACCTTGAGGAACGGAATTATTAAGTGTTATTGCATCATTAATATCCTCATATTCAAAACAGTACACTAGAGGAGCAAATGTTTCATTGTTAATCAAATCAAAAGGTGTATTTACCTTAACAAGAGTAGGTTGAACATAATTTCTAACCGGGAACCCATCTAGAAGTTTTCCTCCATACAGAATTTCTGAATCAGTACAATTTTTTATAAAGTGAACCACCTCTTCAAAACGTAAAGCAGCAGCATCACTAATTAGCGGACCCATCATCACCTTAGGGTCTCTAGGATCACCAATAACTACACCTTCAAGTTTTCTGATCATCTTATCCATAAACTGCTCAAATACATCTTTATGTAAAATAAGCCTTCTTATTGAGGTACATCTTTGACCTGACGTTCCAACTATACCGAAAAAGCAAGCATTTACTGCCAGGTCTAAGTTAGCATCCTTATGAACGATTACAGCATTATTACCTCCTAGCTCAAGAATAACTTTTTTAAAATTTTTAGCACATTTTTGAGCCACATCTGATCCCATTCTCACACTACCTGTTGCAGAGATCAATGCAGTTCTGTTATTTTCAACCAAGAAAGAACCAGTTTCAGGACCACCAAAAACGGCACATATCAGATTCCCAAAACCCTGTTTCTCACACTCATTTTTTAGGATCTTCATGAATGTGTATGCAGTTTTTGGAGCAAGCTCAGATGGCTTCCAAACAACCGAGTTTCCACATGTTATTGCTAAAAAAGCATTCCAACTGAAAACCGCAACCGGAAAATTAAAAGCGGTAATTACTCCACAAACACCTAATGGATGCCACTGTTCAAACATAAAATGATTGATTCGTTCTGAGGGAAAAATTCTCCCTTCCAAAGTTCTACATAAACCAATGCAAAAATTAATTATATCTAAAGCCTCCTGTATCTCACCTACCGCCTCTTCTCTTATTTTGCCCACTTCCGTCTGAATGCAATCAACCAATTCCTCTTTGGCGTTTAATATGGAGTTATATATCGAAGTTAAAAGATCTATCCTTTTGGGCGGCGGGACTTTACTCCAATTTAAAAATTCCTGATAGGCAGCTTCACAAACCCTCGAGACTGTATTTTCATCTGCACCATAAAATTCACAAACCACCTCCCCATCTATGGGAGAGGTTTTTATGTAATGGTATTTTTTTTCCGACTCAAACTGAGGTATTGATTCAGGGATAGTTTGCATTAATAAATAATATCACACGGCTTACGAAGAGGTAACAGTTAACCAACTAAAACAGTGTTAAGTACCCTCAAACTCTCAATTGTCGATCCCTTCTTCAAATTTAAAAGCGCTAGATAAAATTTCCTTAACCGGTCGACTGAAATTTTGGCAATGCTATTTAGCTCGTCATCAGTGAAAGAATCTAATACTTTTGTTGCATCATTCCATCGATTCAAATTGAGTAGTAGCCTTACTAAATCCAGTTTAACAACTGCTTTATCCTCCGAGGATAACTGCTTGGTAAGACTCTCCTCTGCTACTTTAATAGCCTCCTCTACTCTTCCAAGTTGTACCAAAAACTCCCATAAATCCCTCCAATAAACTGCAGATTCTCCAACCTCTGCCCTCTGACGATAATACTTTAACGCTAAATTAGGATTTGAGTCCTTATAATATCGTGCCATGTATTCCATACCAACCAGGCTTAATGGGTACTCTTTCACAAGCTGCTTATTTTCTGCGTACCAATCCTTACCCTCTAAGTAAAGGTGCTCAACCTGAGCTTCCATTAGCGCTTGAAACAATTTATGATCTTTTACACCTAATCTCTTTAGCTCAAACACCCATTCTTTGGCTTCCTCTAACCTCCCGAGTTTCAAAGCTAACTCAGCTCCAAATTTTAAGGATAACAAAGTAGGGACTGTTTGATTAATTGATTTTAGATGATCCATTGCTAGATTTTCTTGACCAAGCTGAATAAGGGTTTGGGCCAACTCACAAATTAAATAAGGATTAGTTGGAAATTTACCTCTCAATGATTCTAATACTTTCAATTTCTGGTTAGGATCTATTATTGTTTTTACCTTTTCTATCTCAACAGAAAAATCTAACTCAGGAACCGGGGATTTTAGTTTCTCTGAAATCTCTCTCGCTAATTCTTCCTCTCCCAGCGTTATTACTTGATTAAGAATAACAGTGTTCTTGTACAAATCAACTAGCTGAGAAATTTGATATTCTTTTGTCTTTAACTGTAGATACCTCAGCATTAAAATCCAAGTGTACCAGATAAACCCAATAAAAAATCCGAAACCCAAAGATGCTAGGGTAACAACGCCTAATGGAGCTGATATCGAGTAATCACTCCAAAATTTGACATTGACAATAGTAAGATTGTTAATTACAAAAACTGCAACAATAGAGAGCAGAGCCAAGCCGATCGCTGTGAGAATAACCAAACGCATACTGTAATCATACAGCAACGATGTGTAAAACTAAATTATATTTGATAAGATTAAATTATTAATTAATGAGAGTTTTAATTGGTTTAGTGTTTGTTATTTTATTAATTTTTTTTCTTGCTAATCAAAGTATTGAGAACCAAAAAAAGGTACTTAAACCGAGTGAACTCTTGATGTTTGAGAAAAAAAATCTTGTACGAGTTTTAGGTAACGTGAGAAACATGCGAATAGCTAACTCGGGAAATGATTCTTTCTTTTTTGAATTTGAGTTAACTGATGATGTTGCCAGCATTAAAACTGTTTTCTCTGGCTACAAGCCAGAACTCTTGCAAGAGGGAATCAAAGCTATTGTTGACGGAGATTGGCATTCCGGAACATTGTATGCTGCTTCAGTCCTAACTCAATGCCCATCTAAGTACGAACCGAAAAAGATCAATTAATGATTGCGAAAATAGGTTGGGCATTTCTATTCGCAAGCTTTTGTTCATTTATTCTAGGATTTATACTTCAATTTTTTAAAGCTAAATTCATTGACGATAAGAATATAATAACAACGGCTTTTTTTTTGTGTCTTTCTGCATATCTAACTTTAGTTCTGAGTTTTGTTTTAGATAAGTTTTATGTTTATGCAGTATACCAATACTCAGAGGTTGATTTAGATTTAATTTATAAGATTGCTGCATCATGGAGTGGCATGCATGGATCTTTGTTGCTTTGGACCACCGTTTTGGTATTATTCATATACTTAGGAGTTAAAAATTTTGAATTAAAAAAATTAGATTCAATATTTATTTACTTTAGTGCAATCTTCTTAACTGGATTATCATTGTTTCTTGTCAATCCTTTCCAATATGTTACAGTTTCAGGATCTGTTCCTGCAGATGGGCTTGGCCTTAACCCACTTCTTCATAATGGATTCATGTTGGCCCATCCAATTTTTACATATCTTGGACTTAACTCTAGTGTGTATTTGGTTTTGAAAAACAGCTCTGAGAGACAGGCAAACAAAATTGATAATCTTGAGGCTTTTGGTTGGATATGTTTAACAGTGGGAATTTTTTTAGGCGGCATCTGGGCCTACCTAGAGCTTGGATGGGGTGGTTATTGGGCCTGGGATCCGGTTGAAAACTCATCTTTCATACCTTGGTTAAGTTACACTGCCTATTTACATCTTTTCAAATACAAAGCGGGTGAAAAGTACAGAAAATTTTTAGCATATTTGACTCATTTTTTTGCCATTTTTGGAACATTCCTTACACGAACCGGGTTTGTTCAGTCTGTTCATACTTTTTCAAACTCAGAAATGGGTTGGTACTTAAAGTTTTATGTTTTCTTTGCGTTGATTTTAACATTCTATAATTTTTTAACAGCCATACGAAAACAAGAAAAAACACAGAATCGATTTGAATTATTAATGTCCCTTCAAACTCTAACTTTCGTATTTTACGCTTTATCTATCCTTTGGGGAGTACTATATGGTCCTTTAGCAGATCTTCTTTTTGGTGAGCAGGTGATTCTTGGTATACCTTTTTTTGATGCAATATCACTACCATACTGGGGTATTTTGCTATCTATCATGCCTTTTGGATTTCTTTACCGTAGTAGTGGCGAAACAAGGGGTACTCTAGTATCAGTGATTGCATCTTTTATTATTGCTATTAAAGCATACTGGTCGTTTGATAGCATTTCAAGTATAGATGCTATTTTCATTGCAATTTTTTGTTTTAATACTATCTGCTATACATTAAAACTATTCAGGTCAAAAACAAGTGACCAAGTATTACTTCTTTTGGTTCACTTCTTTGTAATTCTTACTGGTGTAGGAATCTTTTTTTCATACAATAAAAAAATAGAGATCAACCTAAGACTGGAGAGAGATAATCCAAAAGAGTTGTTTAACCACATTATCGTATTCAAAGGAATCGAGGTCGAAAAAAACAGGATTTTTGAGGAGGTAAAAGCAAAAATACTAATAGATAACAAGTTGGTTAAACCAGCATCTAGGTATTATTTCAAAAAAAATCAGGTGACTGCAGAAATAGGTTTAGTAACGGAAATAAAAAAAGACATTTACATTTCTTTAGTTGAAATAGCGGAGGATGGCGAAACTGTAGCAGTCAAAGTTTACTTTAATCCTTGGGTTATTTTAGTTTGGTTGGGAATTACTGGCCTCTTAGTCTCTTACACACTTTATCGAATTCATGGTTATTTTAGATTGTAGTATTTCGAAGCTCTTTCGTGGTCAAAAGCTAGTTATAAAAAACTCGAGAATTCAGGTATGCCAAGGTGATAGAGTTTACTTAAAAGGTTTGAATGGGGTTGGCAAAACATCGCTTTTGCTAGCTTTATCAAATCAACTTGATTTTAAAGGCTTCTTACACAAAGAGATGAGAGCCCTTTATATACCCCCTAAAGGAGTTTTTTTTGATTTTCTAACTCCAGAGGAAAATTCTAGAATATTACTACTAAAAGATATAACCTCTCCAAAAGAAATCATGCTAAATTTAAGCGCTGGTCAAAGAATTTTTTGGGAGCTTTCTCTATTGATAAATTCAAGTGACATTATCTACTTACTTGATGATTGCTTAAGTTATCTCGATTCAGAACTGCTTCAAATAATTTTTAATTTAATATCCAAGTTGAACCGAACCTGTATTTTTGCCTCTCAAGATGAAAGAGTAAGTAACTTTGCAACAAAAATATATGAAATTAGAGATAAAAAAATTTTTCAATCTAGCTAAAGCAACCGCTTTAACGGAAATTCGAGGAGGTGCGTTTTTAAAAATTTCTATGATTCTAGCAGCCCTGGTAGTTTTTGTTGTTTACTTAGTTAACCTTATGATTCCAGCTCCTAGCTTTCAAGCAGATAGATTCTTTATTTGGTATTGGCTTACATCGATTTGCATCATTCAGATAATTCTCGTTTATCAAATTAACAGAACAGAGTTAAAATCGCTTTTACAACTTTTGATTATTAATGGATACGGATCAAATCAACTGACTTTATTTTATTCATCATATTTTTTCCTCGTTTCAATAATATTCGAGGCCATTGTGACGTTCTTACCACAAACCTTTATGGAAGGTTTGCCAACAGCTGATTTGATATCAATATTAGTAACCTCGTCGTTAATTTTTTCTCAGATTCTTTTATATGTAGTGACTAATAAAACAACGATATTTCCCTTAGCTATTTTAATTTTAGGTTTTAATTTAGTAGTTTCATTTAATTTAGTCGAAAAGACCAATTACACTTTTAATCTACTGGCTATTTTTTTATCGTTAGTATTGTATAAACTAAATCATGACTCTATTAGAGTACTTGGTTAACTCACTCTTATTTCTTTTGACAATTGTGAGCATAAGTCTAGCTCCTCCAGAAGCAATTTTATCAACGAGTCAAAAAATAATGTATCTAAAATTGGGATGCATTTTTTCTACTTATGGAATGGTGCTAATTAGTTTCTTTGCCACAATCACATATCTAATACAAAAAAAAATTTTTTGGCAGGCTATTGTTAAAGAAGCTCTTGAGCTTGCTTTTTTTCTCTCCACAGCCTCAATAATAATGGGATCATTATGGGCCAAATTTGCTTGGAATACTTTTTTTAGTTTCGAGCCAAGATTACTCTCGTTCTTAGTTCTTTGGTTAATCCTCCTAGCGGCTTTCACAGCTCCAAAGGAAGGTCCAAGATCAATACAATTTTACTCGCTGATTTCAGTATTGAGTGTAATATCGATACCTATTATAAAAGTATCAATTGAGTGGCTACCTGAAGACTACAGATTGCATCCTCAAATCATTTCAAAAGGTGGTTTAGAGTCTTTATATTTTAGGATCCCTCTGATCATCAGTACAATTTTTACGTTTATTTTAAGTCTAACGCTTTTAGTTAAAGCTGTTAAAGCGCAAATGATTTATTTCAAGATAAGGTATGGCTGATATAGTCTTTTTACTATCGAGTTTAACTTTTTGGATTATAATCCTTATTTACTTAAGCAGAATTAACAAAAAACTTCACTCTCTTGAAAAAGAGTTAGCTGAAGAGAAAAATGAAAAATTGGATGATTAAACTCTTCGAGTTTTTCTTGGCCTACATCCGTTGTGTGGAATAGGTGTGACGTCCCTTATAAACTTAATTTTTATTCCAGCTTGACTAATTGCTCTAACTGCTGTTTCCCTTCCTGCACCAATACCTTTCAGAAGAACTCCAACAGTTTTGATACCAAATTCTTTTGCTTTCTCAGCCGCCCTGGTGCCGGCAACTTGAGCAGCAAACGGAGTACCTTTTTTTGTACCTTTAAAACCACAAGCTCCAGCACTCGATGAACAGATTGCATTACCAGCTAAATCAGTAAATGTAATCAAAGTGTTGTTAAAAGAGGAAAATATATGAGCATAACCTGAGGAAACACTTTTCTTTACTTTCTTTTTTTGTTTTTCTTGAGTTTTTGCCATTTAGGCCATTAGTTTAACAGAATTCTTACAATCCTTCAAACAGACCTTAAAAATGATCCAAGTTTTGTTTAAAATTAGTAAGCATTGTGGAGTACAAATTTCTCGAAATAGAGAGAAAATGGCAAGAATTATGGGAGAAAGAAAAGACTTTCAAAACTCCAGTTAAACCCTCTGGAGAAAAGATATACATTTTAGACATGTTTCCTTACCCCAGTGGATCTGGCTTACATGTAGGGCATCCCCTTGGATATACAGCAACTGATATTTACGCAAGATTTAAAAGAATGAACGGCTTCTCTGTTTTGCACCCAATGGGTTTTGATAGTTTTGGGCTTCCCGCTGAACAGCATGCTATAGCTACTGGAGAGCACCCCTCAATTGAAACTGAAAGAAATTGTGCTAGATTTCGGGAACAGCTTAAACGTGTGGGTTTTTCTTACGACTGGGATAGAGAAATAAAAACATCTGATAAAAATTACTATAAGTGGACACAATATATTTTCACTTTACTTTATAACTCTTATTACGATGAAAAACAAAACAGAGCTCGCCATATTTCAGAACTTGAAATTCCAGCAGGTATCTCGGATCCTCTTGAGATTCAGGATTACCAAGACAAATTTCGATTGGCTTACTTAGATTACTCTTATGTAAATTTTTGCCCAGAACTTGGCACTGTTTTAGCAAATGAGGAAGTAATTGATGGGAAAAGTGAGCGAGGCGGATATGATGTCATTAGAATTCCAATCAAACAGTGGGTTTTAAGAATCACTGCCTACGCCGAAAGACTCTTAGATGATTTAGCTGATTTAGATTGGCCTGAATCAATTAAGGAACAGCAGCGAAACTGGATAGGCAAAAGTTATGGGCACAAAGTTAGATTTTTTATTAATGAATTAAATGACTACATTGAGTGTTTCACAACGAGACTTGATACACTTCCAGGAGTTACCTTCATTGCGATAGCCCCCGAAGTTGCTGGTTTAGATAAGAGATTCCAAACTAATGCTAAAGTTACAGATTTTCTGCATAATGTTTTAAAAAAATCTGAGAGAGATAGAGCTATAGAGAAATCAAAAAACGGAGTAAACACAGGCTTGGTTGCTATTAACCCACTAACCCAAGAGCCAATACCAATTTTTGTAGCAGAGTATGTGCTTTCTGGTTACGGGACAGGAGTGGTTATGGGAGTTCCAGCGCATGATCAAAGAGATTTTGAATTTGCAATTCAGAATAATTTGCCAATCAGACAAGTTGTTTATCCTAGGGATAAAATTAAAGTAGAGGGTGCTTTTACTGAGGAAGGAGTTATTTTAGAGTTAAAATTAAAAGGGTTTTCTTTCACAAATATTTCTTCGGAAGAAGCAAAGAAGTTAATATGCGAGCATTTACCGGAAGCTTGCACACCAGCAAAATCTTTTAAACTTAGGGATTGGATTTTCTCAAGGCAACGATACTGGGGTGAACCAATTCCAATCATACACTGGGAAGATGGTTTAAGATCTTGTCTTGAACTTAAGGATTTACCTTTAGAGCTTCCACATGTTTCTGATTTTACACCAACCAAAGATGGCTCCAGTCCTCTGGCAAAAGTTAAAGATTGGATTGAGGTTCGAGATCCGAAAACCGGTAAAAAGGGTTTCAGAGATACAAATACAATGCCTCAGTGGGCTGGCAGCTGTTGGTACTATCTTCGTTTCATAGATCCACATAATGATGCAGATTTTGTAAATCATGAGTTAGAGAAGTTATGGATGCCAGTTGATTTGTATGTTGGAGGAGCAGAGCATGCTGTTCTTCATCTTCTGTATGCAAGATTCTGGCATAAATTTCTATATGATTTAGGAAAAGTTTCTACCAGTGAACCTTTTAAAAAACTTTTTAACCAAGGAATGGTTCTAAGTTATGCTTACAAAGACTCTAGGGGAGCTCTTGTAGCCACAGATCAGGTTGTTGAGAGAGACGGCAAATTTTATAAAAAAGATTCTAACGAGCCTCTTGAGCAAATAGTTGCAAAAATGTCAAAGAGTCTTCGTAACGTAATTGATCCCCTTGAGGTCATAAATGAATATGGAGCTGATACTCTTAGGCTGTATTTAATGTTCATGGGCCCTTTAAATGAAAAGAGAATCTGGAACACAAAAGCTGTAATGGGAATTTTTCGTTTCTTGAAAAGAGTCTATGCTTGGATTCAAACGGCCCCTGCTCAGGATGATGATCGCGTTTCATCAGAGCTAAATAAATTGGTTTATAAAGTTACTGATGATATAGAGAAATTAAGGTTTAACACAGCCATAGCTGCAATGATGGAGTTCTTAAATTTTGTGGAAACTACCTCAACCTCAATAGACACAAGGAAAACCTTCATAAAATTGTTGTCACCATTTGCTCCTCATTTAGCAGAGGAGTGTTGGGAAATTTTAGGGGAGCCTCCTTTTATTTCTAACTCCTCATGGCCAAAGTATGACCTTAGTTTATTAAGCTCGGAGAGATTTACTGTTGTTGTGCAGATTAATGGTAAGAAAAAGAGAACATTCGAGGTTTCTCCTCCATGTTCAGATGAGGATATAAAAATTAAAGCATTGGAACTTTTAGGTAACTTAAGTTACAAAAAATGCTTTGTTGTAAAAGATAAGGGTAACAATCCCTGCCTAATAAATTTTGTTGTTTAAAATTAATTGAATATATCTATCTCCTCTATACAAGCTGCAGGAACCGTAACTTCAGCTTTTATTGTAGTGTTTGACAATGGTCCTCTGAGTTTTACACCCGGACAAATGATACCTGAAGGAAAAGTAACATCATTTTTACAAAATTCAGCGGATGCGAACACGTAGTTCCAGTATGGATCAACTGTCACTCTATAACCAGGTTTGCTAGAAATACTAATTTCATCTCCCCAAACCCAAATCTCAGGTCGAATAGATCCAGCACGTATTTGTGTTCTTGCAGACACAGAACAATCTAAACCATCTACCATCTCAAAAAATTTAATCACCCGGAGCTGCAGCTCCGATTCCGAGAATCTTTCAGTTAAGCAGAGTGCGAAATCCAGCTCTTTAGAAACATTCGACGAAACTTCAACACCAAGAACATCAAAAACTTCTTCAGACGCATGGGCCAAGATAATTCCTCTTACACCGATTTCCCTTGCAAGTTTAACAGCATCAGGTGTCACTGTTTTAATTCCAACTAAAATATACCCAGCCATACTCTTATCCAAATCTGATTCTCTAAGGGTTTCGTTGTACTTTCTCAAGTTCAATATTTTGCCAAAAACATCTCCTCCAACCCCATAAACACACTGCAGAAGATGACCAACACCCTCAATTTCTACTGAGTTATTCTCAATTTTTAACACTGTACCTTTATAAAAAGCTGGAATAAGTTTTCTTTCAGGATTAAAACTCAATATGACTGCTTGTCTATCCTCTGAAATTATTAAAACTTCCCCATCTACCGGAGATACCATAGAAATCTCCCCCAACCCTAGTAACCCTTTTTTGATGAATAAAGGATCTCCCTTTCTTATCTTATCACCTTGTTTCACTAATAAACCTCGCCTAAATTGCTCCTTAGAAACACTATAATACTGAGACAAAGAAACTTCTATAAACTCATGCTTAGTCTCAGATATCAGCAATCCTTGTTCAGGTAAAACCTCACTTCCCTCAGTTACGATTGGTTTATATCCATGTTGAGACCTTGAAGCCCTAAATTTTAGGTTAAAACAAACCTTCTGATTAAAACCACTCATTATAGGTAAAAATAAGGATAAATTAATCTTCTAAACAGTGATAAACTAAACCTGATCAAAAAGCGGCAAACTATAACCCGGAGCAAGAGTGATGTAAGCCTTCTTGAAATTGGGTCTATATCCTACCTCTCCTTTCCGATTCATTTTTCTTTTTCCAATAAAGTTCAAAGTTCTAACTTTTTCAACTTTAACCTCAAAAATTCGCTCAAGGGCCTCCTTAATACTAGTCTTATTGGCTTTAGGGTCAACCTTTACTACATATACCCTACCTCCTTGGCCCAATTTAAAAGCTTTTTCAGTCAAAACTACTTCTTTAATTAAATCAAAATCTTTATAACTCATACCCCTGCACTCTGAATACCATTATTAACCCAATCAGTAATTGAGTCGCCAAGATTATTTGGGCAAATTATATAGTCGTAATCTAGAAAATCTACAGCAGATAATTGCCTCCAGTACTTCCAAGAAACCCCTCTCATGTTTCTAACCGATAAAAAAAAGTTCAAATCCCTCTTCTCGCCTAACAAAATTAAAACTTTACATTTTTGATAGTTATCGCCTACTACACTTTTCAACCATTTAGATGCCTCTTTTGTTGAGGGTTTAGATAATGAGGGAAACTCAACTTTTTTAAATCTACCTTCAGCTTCAAAAATTTTGTAAGCTTCCTTTCTAGCTTTTATAAGCTTTTTTCTTGGTATTCTAAAAGAATAATCTCTTGGCTGTGGTCCATGAGCTACTGCTCCTCCAACCCAAATTGGAGAGTCAAAACCTCCAGCCCTTGCTCTTCCAGTTCCCTTCTGTTTCCAAGGTTTCCTACCACTAACCTCCATTTTTCTTTTATTTAAGGTTGCATGGTTACCCCTCCTTAGATTCCTTCGATGCCAATAGTTAACCTCGAAGAAAAGAGACTCTAAGGAATTACTTGAGCTTTCCGCGTTACTCATTTTTGCTAAATTATATTAAATAAATAATTCAAAAATCAAAAAAATTTAAAACTAAACCGCCTGCAATTCTGATTTTTTTGTTAATTTGATTGCAGGTCTAATTTTAATTATTGAATTTATATGACCCGGAACAGCACCCCTTACAGCTATGATTCCTTCATCGGGATATACTCCCACTATTTTAAGGTTAAGAACCGTAACATTCTCACAACCATACCTGCCAGGTAATCTTTTTCCCTTAAAAACCTTACCTGGATATTTTCTACAACCAATACTTCCAACATTTCGCCTCGCCTCATGTGTTCCCCTAGTTGCTGGAGGTCCCGACATGTTGTGCCTCTTTAAAACTCCAGTAAAACCTCTCCCTTTAGAGATACCCTGACAGTCAACAATCGCACCCACCTTTAACCAAGATGGTACTTCAACTTTACTTCCTATTTGAAAACTCTCTGAGTTTTCAACTTTCAGCTCCTTAAACGATCTAAAGGCCGAAGTAAGACCATTTTTAACTAACCAACCTTTTGTTGGTTTATTAGCTCTTGCTAAAGGTATGGAGTCATAACCAACTACCAAAGCACTATACCCATTCTTCTCAACTGTACGAATATCAACTATAACACACTCCTCAATTGATAAAAGTGTTACAGGGTGCTCAACACCATTTGAGTCGAAAATTCTGCTACAACCAAGCTTCCTAGCTAAAAACTCCATGCTAGAGTACCTCTATTTTAACATCTACACCACTTGGAAGCTCAATACTCCCAAGCTGATCTATTGTTGTTGGGTTAGGATCTAAAATATCAACTAACCTAGCGTGCCATCTGATCTCAAACTGCTCCCTTGATTTTTTATCTGTAAACGTACTTCGCTGAATCGTAAACCGCTTTATCTTTGTAGGTAAAGGAACAGGACCAGAAACCCTGGATCCAGATCTCCTGGCAATCGTTAAAATTTCATTTACCGATTTTTCTATTGTCTCAGGATCAAAGCTAACCAGTTTGATCCTTATTATACCTCCGTTTATCACCTACCCTATGCAATGATATCAGTTACTATTCCAGAGCCTATTGTTCTTCCACCTTCTCTGATAGCAAATCTAGTTTGTGGCTCAAGTGCTACAGATTTTTGTAACTCAACCTCGATAGTTACCTGATCACCCGGCATAGCCATCTCTACCCCTTGAGGAAGATTTACGGTTCCTGTTACGTCAGTGGTTCTGAAATAAAATTGTGGCCTATATCCCGAAAAGAATGGAGTGTGTCTTCCACCCTCTTCCTTTTTGAGTACGTAAACCTGACCCTTAAATTTAGTATGAGGTGTAATTGTTCCAGGCTTACATAATACTTGACCTCTTTCAACATCAGTTCTTTTGATACCTCTTAAAAGGCAACCAGCATTATCACCAGCAACACCCTCATCTAAGGTTTTTCTAAACATTTCTATACCAGTAACCACAGTCTTAATCGATGGTCTTAATCCAACTATCTCAACCTCTTCTCCAACCTTGATTCTACCTCTCTCAATTCTACCTGTTACGACCGTACCTCTACCTTCAATCGAGAACACATCTTCGATAGCCATTAAAAATGGCTTATCAATCTCTCTTTGCGGTAAAGGAATATACTCATCAAGAGCATCCAGAAGCTTTTTAATTGCTTGAACTCCAAGCTCTGAATCCTCTAGATTCAAAGCTTTTAAGGCAGAACCCCTTATAAATGGACACTCATCTCCAGGAAAACCGTACTGGCTTAATAAATCTCTTACCTCCATTTCTACAAGGTCTAATAGCTCTGGATCATCAACTAGGTCACATTTGTTTAAAAAGACAACAATATACGGAACTCCAACCTGCCTAGCAAGTAGAATATGCTCTCTGGTTTGAGGCATAGGACCATCAACAGCAGATACCACGAGAATTGAGCCATCCATTTGAGCAGCTCCAGTTATCATGTTTTTGACATAGTCAGCATGACCTGGGCAATCAACGTGGGCATAGTGCCGATTTTGAGTTTCATACTCGACATGAGCACTAGCCACGGTAAGCGTCTTAGTTGGGTCTCTTTCTATACCACCCTTTGCAATCTCTTTGTAACTTTTGGGAGTGGCTAGGCCATCTCTGGCCTGAACAGCTAATATAGCTGCAGTTAGAGTAGTTTTACCATGATCCACGTGCCCAATAGTTCCTACATTAACGTGAGGTTTAGTTCTCTCAAAAGCTTTCTTTGCCATAGTTTAAATCGTTGCTAGTTTATCACTTTCTCCCTCTAGACTCAACAATCTCCTGGATTAAATTTGGTGGAACTTCCTCATAACCATAAAATTCCATGGTAAAACTTGCCCTTCCTTGACTCAAACTTCGAACATCAGTTGAGTAACCAAACATCTCAGCTAACGGAACATGAGCTCTAATTACTTGAGCACCACCACGATGCTCCATTCCAAGTATCCTAGCCCTTCTTCTGTTAATATCACCCACTATGTTACTCACATACTCTTCTGGAGACGAAACCTCTAAAAGCATAATTGGCTCAAGTAATGTTAATCCGGCTTTCCTACACAATTCTTTTGTACACATTGCAGCAGCTATTTTAAAAGCAAGTTCACTAGAGTCAACCTCGTGAAAACTACCAAAATAAAGAGTTATTTTAAGATCTATAACTGGATAATTCGCGAGTACACCCTCATTAAGAGCCTCACATACCCCTTTCTCAACAGCCGGAATATACTCTTTTGGAATCACCCCGCCCTTGATCTCATCAACAAATTTAAATCCGCTTCCACGAGGCAAAGGTTCAGCTCTTAAGCAAACATGCCCATACTGTCCACGACCACCTGACTGCTTAACATGCTTGTACTCTGCTTCTGCCTTTGATTTAATAGTTTCTCGGTAAGCAACCTGAGGTTTACCAAGATTTGCACTAACACCAAACTCCCTTAATAACCTCTGTTGAACTATTTCTAGGTGAAGCTCCCCCATTCCCGAAATAATTGTTTGACCAGACTCATGATCCACTGACAGTTGCAGAGATGGATCCTCCTTTACAAGTTTTCCAAGCGCTATACTTAACTTCTCCTCATCTGCTCTAGTTTTAGGCTCAATTGCTACACTT
Source organism: uncultured bacterium (assembly GCA_938038205.1). Classification (GTDB taxonomy): domain Bacteria; phylum Bdellovibrionota_C; class UBA2361; order JANWWW01; family JANWWW01; genus CALHSA01. Next base: position 23,445 of record CALHSA010000029.1, read on the forward strand.
ATTACAGGTGTTGGAGGCTCAATTGACTCCAGCACGATTGGATTATCTGGATCACAAAGCGTATCTCCTGTGATTACTTCTTTCAAACCTACAGCAGCTCCGATATCACCAGCTTCCAAAATTTTTACCTCTTCTTTTTTGTCAGCATGAAGTCTTACAAGTCTTCCAATCCTTTCACGCTTACCATATCTGGGAATAAAAACTGTATCACCTTGTTCTATTTTTCCTGAGTAAACCCTGATAAAAGTCAGCATGCCTACATAAGGATCTGATACAATTTTGAACGCCAAAGCAGCCAAAGGTTCGTTCGGATCAGCCCTTCTTTCTACTATCTCATCAGATTTATACTTAGTACCCTTAACAGGTGGAATATCCAAAGGACTTGGTAAGTAATCAATTACTCCATCCAAAAGTGGCTGAACTCCTTTGTTTTTAAACGAACTTCCACAAAACACAGGAAATACATTCATAGCGATGGTATGTTTTCTTAAGGCTTTTTTAATTAAATCTTCATCAGGCTCCTCCCCATCCAAAAGCTTGGATAAAATCTCATCATCAACTTCACTAAGTATTTCAAGCATTTCTTCTCTAGCTTTCTTTGCTTCATCCAAAAGTGTACCTGTCAGCTCTATAACATCGTAGTCAGCCCCTTTTGTTTCATCCTTGTAGATATATCCCTTGAGTTTGATAAGATCAACGACTCCTCTGAAATCTGATTCTTTACCAATTGGAATTTGAACAGGACATGCTCTTGCTTTAAGCTTATCCCTAATCGTTTGAACACTGAAATTGAAATCCGCGCCCAATTTATCCATCTTATTTATATAGCAGATTCTCGGAACCCTGAATTTTGATGCCTGCCGCCAAACCGTTTCTGACTGAGGCTCTACTCCATTTACACCATCAAAAACCGCTATGGCTCCATCCAAAACTCTTAAACTACGCTCCACCTCAATGGTAAAATCTACGTGGCCTGGGGTATCAATTATATTTATTTTATGTTGAGGTTTATCCCTAAATGAACCAGACCAAAAACATGTAGTAGCTGCTGCAGTTATTGTTATTCCTCTTTCTTGTTCTAACTCCATGTAGTCCATAGTTGCTGATCCCTCATGGACCTCGCCTAACTTGTAATTAATTCCTGTGTAGAACAGAATTCTTTCAGTTGTAGTTGTTTTACCTGCATCAATATGTGCAGCAATACCAATATTTCTTACTCTGGACAGGTCAATCTGCTTACTCATAGCAAAAATCCATCAAGTGAAAAAAACTATACTACCATCGAAAATGCATAAAGGCTTTATTCGCCTCAGCCATTTTATGTGTTTCCTCTCTTTTCTTAATTGCTCCTCCTTTATTATTAAAGGCATCAAACAACTCTCCAGCTAGTTTTTTCCCAAAACCTCTTTCAGAGGTTCTGGCTCTTGCGCTATTTTTTATCCATCTAAGAGCTAAACTTATAGCTCTTCTAGGATTTACCTCAACCGGAACCTGGTAATTTGCACCTCCAACTCTCCTTGACCTTAGCTCTACTAGAGGTTTTACATTATCAACAGCTAACTGAAGCGCCTCAACAGGATTTAGTTTTGTTTTCTCTGACAGCTCATTCAAAGCTTGATAAACGAACTTTTCAGCTATCCTCTTCTTACCATTTTTCATGATCACATTAATCAGTTTGTTAACTAAAGTGCTTCCGTAAATCGGATCTGGCCCTACATCTCTAACAAAGCTTTTCTTCTTCTTTCTCGGCATTTAGTACCTAGATTATAATAAACTCAAAACTTGATTTCAAAAAACTAACGATAGAATTATTCTTTTGCTTCTTCTTTGATCAGCTTGTTCTCATCCAAAAACTCAATCTCAATCTCTGACTCAATAGCCTTATTATTTACTCTCTTTACAAGAACAGGTGAGCTTATACTTAAAACTGTGCAATCCCCTTGCCTTTTGTAATCTATGTCAAAACCGCTTACATCAATAACAAAGTACTTTTCAATCACAGAGATTAAGGCACTCCTAAACTCATCAAGCTCTCTACTGGTCAAACCTGCTCTATCCTGAACAAGAACAACAGTTAAACGATTCTTGGCGATAAAATTACTCGCAGATCTGCGGTTCTTTTTACCAAAAAAATGACCAAAAACGTTTTTAATAAGTTCAAACATTTTCAGTCTCCAAATTTAAACATTCTTGTGAGTTTATTCCAGATATTTTCTCTCTCCCAATCATCAAGTGGAATACTTTCACCTAGCAGTCTGCCTGCTAATTTTATAAACGCTCCTCCAGCTTTCGATTTCGGGTTATATACTACCGGCTCACCATAATTAGCTGAGATTATGATAGAGTCATCTTTAGGGACAACACCCAGTAGTGGAATACTTAAAATTTCTTGAATATCCTGAACAGATAACATGTCACCTCTTCTGGCCATATCAACATCAAATCTGTTAATAACCAATCTACTCTCCATTTGCTGTGCTGATATTAAGCCAATAACTTTATCAACATCTCTTAGAGAGGTTACCTCGGGGGTTGTTACCAATATTGCCTCATCAGCAACTCCTACAGAGGTTTTAAATCCGTGCTCGATACCAGCAGGACTATCTATAAGTATGAAATCAAACTCCTTCCTAAAAAAATCAACAACTTGCCTAAAATCTTCCAAAGATACAGATTCTTTATCATCTGTTTGAGAAGCAGGTAATAAGTACAAGTTCGAGGATTTTTTACTTCTTATGATTGCTTGTGCTGGCTTACACTCACCTCGGACAACATCAACAAGATTGAAAACAACCCTGTTCTCTAAACCAAGCATAACATCCAGATTTCTTAATCCAATATCTGCATCTACAACAAGAACCCTAACACCCTTAAGAGCCAATGCAGCACCTAGATTTGCGGTTGTTGTCGTTTTTCCTACCCCTCCTTTACCTGAAGTAACAACATATACCTGAGCACCGCTTTTCCTGCCTTTTGGTTCCTCCATCATATTCATTACTTTAAACTAAACAAAATTTTTATGCAAAGTGTAGCTACTTAAAACCTCTTGAGTAAATTTTGGAATTATAGGGCTCGATTACAATAATATCATCATCCAACCTTGCGACCTCAGGCTTTATTCCTTTTGACTGAATACCACTCTCTCCTCGGCTTATAACACTACCAATCCTTAACTGAGTTGGGGCCATTGTTAAAGCAAAAATGATACTTTTTGGCTTCTCTTCAAATGCTCCAGCATGAGCCAATCCCCTTAGGGCTCCTAACACAAAAATATCACCTCCTGCAACAATCTCTGAGGCATGATTAGCATCACCAACAAGCACTAAACTTTGCGCAGTTTCAACTTTTTGCCCACTTCGCAAAGGTCCAAAGATAACGATGGCGCTTTTGCTGTCTTCAACATCAATTTTTTTAAGATCATTTGGTATCAAATCTTTATCATCAAATATTCCAAAATCTAAATTAAAAGGAGTTTTGCTCTCTTCGTTCTGATCTACCTCAGCATAAAATTCTTCCCTTAAAATTTGCGAAACACTATTAAATAACTCATACTCTGGAATCTCGGGCTCCCAAAGAAGCTCAATTTTAGCCCCTTTTAAAAACCCTGCACGTGCGGCGAGGTACTCTCTAAGTTTATTTAAATCAACCTTTCTTGAAGTATCAATTTTTAGTTTTAAAAAAGTTTTACTTCCTGTTAGTAGGAAAGGCGTATAACCTTCACTCATGTAGCGTTTAAATTTTACAGCAAGTAAGATTAGAATTCATAATTAATTGTGAATATTTTGGTCTTTTTTTACTCAAAAAAAACTGTAGCGTCTGGTTGGAAAGTATCTGAATCTGAGAAATTTATAGACGTTGAAACAGAGGATAATCAAGTTACTCACTTAAAAAAAGAGAGGGTTCTGTTTACACTTAAACTTAGCAAACGTTTAAGTTTTGAAGAGCTCAATCAGATTAAGAATAAAGCCACTGAGCTTGATCTTGAGGAGGTGTGGGAGGTTATCCATGGGTATGAATCGCAGGTTAAGGCTGAAGAGCTTGCAAATCTAGTCTACGGCACCTATTCGGATGATAATCTTGTCCAGCTTGTTTATCATCTTTTTTTAGATAACACATTTTTCTCGTTTAAGAATGGCTTTTTCTATCCCAATGAAAGAAGCACAGTTATTCAAAGAAAAATTGAAAGAGCAAAAAAACAAGCTTTAGCTGAGAAAGCAAATCAAGTTATAAAATGGATTAATGGCGAGGATGTACAGCTTAAGTCAGAAGTTTTAAAACAACTCCTCTCTTTTGTGTTTGACAACCAAGAGAAAGATGAACTACTAGAAGAGATTCGGTCTCAAACGGGTTTCTCAAATGATACTCTTAAAACTAGAGTTCTTAAAGCTCTTCAGCAAAGGAATATTATAACCCCACTAACAAATATTCCATTCTTAAAATCAGGTATAGAACCCTTGGCTTTTAAGGTAGATTACAATGAAGCTATTTTTGATGATTTACCGGAGGTTACCCTTGAGCCTGAGTTAATCTCAGTTGACAACAAAGATACTCTTGATATTGATGATGCCTTCTCATTTAAAAAAACTAATCATGAGTATCATTTAAGCATTGCAATATCCAATGTAGGGCCTATCTTTGCCTCATCTGATCTCCTGAAAAAATTACCCGAAAGACCAACAAGTATTTACATGCCCGACACAGTTATTCATATGTTACCTATTGAACTGGCAACACACCTACTTAGTTTAAAGGCCGGAGAGTTTAAGCCAGTGATGCTTATAAGTACTGTGTTGTCATCTGAGGCTGAGGTTAAAGCATATCAGATTAAATTCTGTAAAACTAGGGTCGCAAAAAATCTTAGCTATGAGGAATTTGATGTTTTACTTGAGACTGATTATTTAGATTTACTTAAACTTTGTGAGCAGCTAAGACTGATCCGAGTAAGGAATGGCGCGATTGATTTTAAAAAATCAGAGATTGAGGTACGTGTTAATGAAGAGGGAAGAATTGTAACCTCAAGTGTTATTAAAACACCAGCAAGATTAGTTATAGAGGAGCTTATGATTCTAACAAATTTTATTCTAGCAAAGTTTTTTGTTGAGAACGAGCTTCCTGGAATTTTTAGAGGTCAACAGATTGTAAATAAGAACTCATTAGATGAGATTTTGCAAATTCAGAATGAGAATGTAAGGAATTATAAACTGAGATCTGTTTTTGGTAGATCGGAGTTTCAAGTAGAGCCGGTAAGACATGATGGTTTAGGGCTACCATTTTACATGCAAGCAACAAGCCCCATAAGAAGATTTTTTGACTTACTCTGTCAGCTTCAAGTCTGGTTAAAATTAAGAGGTAATCCCACCCTTTCAAAAAAAGATCTTCAACATTATATCTCTCTATCTTTACCATTTTTAGAGACATTTCAGTTAGCACAAAGAGACGCTAAGAGGTATTACATTTTAAGGTACTTACAACAAGAGCGTATTGAGTTCTTGAAAGGAATTGTAGTTAACAAAACTCCTGGAGGTTATGTAGTTGAGATTCCGGATTACGAGCTATTCTGTTATGTAAAAACATCTCAGGCGCTTGAGTTAGGCGCAGAGATAAAGTTAAAAGTAGATACAGTAAACCCAGAATATCTAACCCTATTTGTTTCTCACTGCTAATAAAATTTAGGCACACTGAAAGAATAGGAATTAGAGGGTGTTTTAAAGAATTAATACAAGTTTAAAAAACCGCATAAATGCGAGAGTAAAAACTAGCTTAAATTAAAAGCACAAGTAACAGCTTAAATAAAAGCATCAATAAGCATAAATAAGTAAGAGTAAAACTAACAGGTTAAACATAAGTACATATTTTATTAAGCATGTACAAAATAAGCTCAAGTTTAAGTATTAGCTACACAGCGCTTAATTTAATATGCCCCTAGCTGAGCAAAGTTAAGAGCACAGGGTAAAGTTTTTGTTCTTCTGTAAATCGTAATTTTAGAATGCCTATTGAGTTTATGTAAGATATAACTATTAAAGCCAATCTAATTAAATGTTTAAGCTTTTAAATACTTTGCAAACATTTAAGCAGTATTTTTAGTTAATTTTTTACAAGAGTTTCTTTTAGTAAATTTATCTTTAAATAACGATGTTATGATATTAATTCTACACTTGCTATGTAGGTGGGTAGATACAAGTAAGGAAAATAGAGATTCAAAGAATTAACTTGTAACTTTTTTTTAGCAGCTTAATCGATAAGGGTAAAAAACATAAGCTAGATGGAAAAGGCAATTTTTGTTTTTTTTTATACGATTTGAAATAGATTTTTAAAGACGAAAAAATCTTAGGTCTAGCTTAAAAATTACTCTACAAGGCTAAGCTTAAAACTAGATGATAGTTATATTTTGGACTTAGAATTATTCTGAGTTTAAATGCTTACTTAAGATCTACAACTTTAGAATTAGCTTTAAAATTTTACCTTATTTAAGACGTAAACACAGAACAAAAAGTTCGTTTGATATTTAAAATATTTTATAATTAAGCTCTAATAATGTTTGAGTATTCTCCGGAAATAAGATTAAGAAATATCGTAAATTATTTCTCTAGAAGTTTACCAGACAGATTTGTTTTTGAAATTTCAGTTCAAGAGAGAGAATTACCCGGTTCACCTGACGACGCTGAGAGTATGTTAATAATAGACATTTTAGAAAACAGTGAGGGTGTAGCCACATTTAGTTTAGTGCTTAATAAAGAAAG
>CALHSA010000030.1 GCA_938038205.1 uncultured bacterium
ATTGGCTAATTATTTCTTAAAGAAATTTTGCCCAAAATTTTCGACGCTTCCGGCAAACATTTGTGAGAAACTTATGGAGTATGATTGGCCAGGTAATGTTCGTGAGCTTCAAAACGCTTGTGAAAGAGTAGCAGTCCTTTCCCAGGGAGGAATTGGTATAAATGAAAATATGTTTTTCTCAGATGAAATTCAAAATCTTGGAATCTCAGTTGATAAGCTTGAGAACTTTGCCACTGATTCTGCACCCACTGTTGAAGTCTCTGATAAAAATTCAATTATGATCAAAGTTGGTATGACCTTGGAGGAAGTAGAAAGAATTTTAATTTTAGAAACCTTGAAAGTTACGAATTTTAATCAGACTAAAGCAGCAGAGATTCTTGGGATAACAAGTCGGACATTAAGGAATAAATTGGCAGAATACAAGCGGCTAAATTTAATCTAAAATTTTTTCAGAGAGCTCGTTTAAAAACCCGAAAGGGTCTGAGTTTTCTTGGGCTCTTCTTAAAAGGTATAAGGTGGGATCAAAGCTCCCTAGATCAACTGGAATATAAAGTCTACATCTCATTCCCCGATTTTCGAAGTACTTATACAAGCCATTCCCAAGCCCATAGAGAAACTGTAATTCAATATCACTAAAATTTATTAAACTATCTATGAATGATAACCTATGTGTTCCCACAGCGACCTCATAATCACTGCTTAAACTTTTTTTTAAATTTTGGATCAAATTAAAAATATTTTCCTCTACCTCAGGGACTGTAAGATACATTTCCCCACTTCTTCGTCCTATTTCTCTATTGAAATAAGCACCTTTTACAAATCTTATAAAAACTGTTCTCCTCTTATTTTTATCAATTTCCTCAAGTAGTTGATTCGCATTACGCCAGTATCCTTGAACTACCCATCCAACCAAATATCCAAGGTTTAAAAACTTGAAAAAAATATTTTTAAATTTTTGATTTGTTTCGTAATCCTCTGCATCAAAAACAACCGGAATCCCTTTTTCGTTCGCAAGTTTCAAAAGAAGATTCAATTGGCTCTCAATTTTTGTATCAAAAATCCAACAGAATGCACTGGGTTTTAGGGCAAGCTGGTATTTAAAAAAACTATTTATAGGTAAATTATTCACTAATTTAATGTTAGCTCTTAGATATTCTTCAGCCTCTATATACTTCTTTGAATATTCACCAATCACGTCAACGATTACGTTACGAAAACCTCGAAGTCTATCTAACAGAAATTTAATCGAATCTACTGATAGAATATAATAGGCCTTAAGGAATTCTTTAATAAATCGATTTTGAAATAATTCATTTTTTAGTAATTTGTATCCAAGTTTTCTAATTGAAAGTACTTGTAACCTCTCAAAGCCGGTATAGAATTTACTAATCATCTTATAGAAAAAAGGATTTGACCTGGTCTAACAATTTCACCTTCTTTGACATGCAAAGTTAGCTTCCCGCTCTTTTTTGCTATTATTGGATTCAGTATCTTCATGGATTCTATAAAGAGGACCACATCGCCTTTTTCAACTTGTTCTTCAACGGCGTTTATTTTGGCAATAACTCCAAGTATTTTTGAACATTCCTCAACAGTGGTTGTGTTCTCATTTTGTTCTTCATATATTTCAAAAGTCTTTTTATCGTCGCTACTTGTTAATACGAAATTTTGAAGTATGTTTGTATTGTAAGATCCTTTTAAAAATTCATGATTTTTCAGAACCCATAGTAAGAGTTCTTTATTAGTTTTAACTCCTTCCACCGTTAAATTTTGTAGTATGCTTTCAAGTTTTTGAATACACTCAGTTCTGCTTCCTTTTTCAATTATTTTACAGATGAGAGGATCGTAAAAAGGTGATACAAAAGAACCGCTCTGATAAGTAATCTCCAATCTTTCTGGCTTAATTTTAAAATCTAAGTTTTTAAGGTAACCAACAGACGGTGAATAATCATGAGAATTTTCTGCATAAAGCCTTAATTGAATAGAGTGTTCAACCTTTTGCTGGAAATCCTCTTTAATATTTTCATTCATGGAAATTTTTACCTGAATCTCAACTAAATCGATACCGTAAATCTCCTCGGTTATGGTGTGTTCTACCTGAAGTCTTGTATTAACCTCCGACAAGTAAAAATTATCCTCCGTGACTAAAAACTCGTAGGTGTAAATTGATGGCAACCCCACATTTTGAGCGATTTTTTTTACTGAAAGCATTAAAGAATCTCTCATTTTCTCACTTATTGAAGGGCACGGAGTCTCTTCAATAACCTTCTGAAATTTTCGCTGGACTGAGCAATCTCTTTCTAAGAGTGTTATAACGTTTTGAGAATCTACTATGGCTTGAATTTCAATATGCTTAAAATTTTCTAAATATTTCTCTGCAAAGATTTTTCCGGTTCCGAATGATTCCAACTCCTTCTCAGCTGATTCAATAAGACTATTTAAATCTTTCTCATTGTGAATTATCCTCATGGCTCTTCCTCCTCCTGTATCAGATCCTTTAAGGATTATTGGAAAAGATTCTTTTAGTTTTTTAGATTTTAAGTTTAATCTCTCAAGTATAGGCACCTTTAATGACTTAGCAATTTTTTTTAGATTTATTTTAGATCCGAGGAGTCTAATTGCTTCCGGAGGTGGCCCAATGAATATTAGTCCAGAATCGTAGCAAGCTTTTGCAAAAACGTAATTCTCTGATAAAAATCCATAACCTGGGTGTATGTACTTACAACCAAACTTTTTTGCTAATGATATAAGATAATTAACATTCAAAAAGACCTCAGTTGGATTATCAGTGGGTATAAAGTGACAAAAATCAATTTTTGAGGTATAAGGTAGATCAATATCCCAATTTGTACATATTCCTACTGTGTAAAATCCGAGCTTTTTAAAGGTTCGATTCAATCTTTCAGCAATCTCTCCTCGATTACAAATTAAAACTCGCTCAGACATTTTAAAATCTATATGATGGCGTAAAACTTTTAAATTTGTAAAACTGAATTAATTCAAGACAGTTAGTTAATATCTTTCGAGTATCTTCGACGAAGATTATTCCATCATCCCATAATCTAGCGGTTGCGTACAAAGACGAGGTTTTTATTTCGTATTCTCTTTCGATTCGATTTTGAAGCTCCTCCGGATTCTGATTTTTCGAGCTCACAATCGATAAAACTTTACCGGCTTGCTTTCCTCCCATCACACCAATTCTTGAATTGGGCCAAGCAAACAAAAATAAAGGATCAAATGCTCTACCACACATCCCATAATTTCCAGCACCATACGATGCGCCAATTATCACCGTAATCTTTGGAACGATGGAGTTTGATACTGCAGACACCATTTTAGCCCCATCCTTAGCTATTCCTCCACTTTCGTACTCTGGCCCTACCATAAATCCCACAATATTCTGAAAGAAAATTAGAGGTATAAATTGTTTGTTGCAGTATTGAATAAAATGAGTGGCTTTTAAAGCTGACTCTGAGAACAGTATTCCGTTATTGGCAAGAATACCTACTTTAATACCGTTAATAGAAGCGATACCACATATTAAAGTATCGCCATACCTGGGTTTAAATTCATCCAAATATGAGTCATCAATAATTCTTCCAAGAATTTCATAAGTGTAAAAAGATTGCTCATCAAGAAAAAACGGAATTTCATGAGGGTCAAATTTTGGTGCTTTAGGGTTTTCTTTCTTAGTATCAAAGTAAGATTTTTGATTAACACTATTTTTTATCCAAGCTCGCAATGCTTGAATTCCTTCAATCTCTGAATTAACCTCTAAATCAGCTACCCCACTTTTTTCTGTGTGAATTTTTGAACCTCCAAGCGATTCAGAGTCGATATCTAACCCTGTTGCTGCCTTTACAAGAGGAGGTCCTCCTAAGAAAATATGTGATGTCCCCTTTACCATAATTGAGTAATCAGCAAGCGCAGGGATGTATGCTCCTCCAGCTGTTGCACTTCCTAAAGTTAAAGCAAGCTGAGGGATTCCTTTAGCAGACATACGTGATTCATTAAAAAATATTCTCCCAAAATGATATTTATCCGGGAAAACTTCATCTTGAAGTGGTAAAAAAGCTCCCCCGGAATCCACAAGATAAAGGCATGGTAATGATAAATTTTCTGCTATCTCTTGCAAACGAAGGTGTTTTTTTACTGTGAGCGGGTAATAACATCCCCCTTTGACTGATGGGTCATTTGCGAATACTGCACAATATTTGTTGTGTATTCTTCCAATTACGCAACGAATGTTAGCTCCCGGTTTGGTCTCGTAAATCTGATATCCAGCTAATTCCCCAATTTCAATTAAGACTTCATCTAAAAGAGCAGCCAGCCTTTCCTCTACTCCTAATTTACCTTGAAGTTTTAACTTCTCTAATGAATCTGGTGACGTTAATTTTGCTTCTGCTTTTAGTTCGGCTATTACTTTACATCTGTCTAAGTATTTCTTTCTATTTTCTCTCAAATGATTATCTATTTGTACTATTCCTCCTATAACAGGCATTTTTTGTAAAATCTTTAATTATTCTAGTGAATTCGTGGCTCATAAAAACAGATGAACAAGAGTACTCTATTGATGATTTAGAGAAAGACAGAACTACTATATGGGATGGTGTCAGAAATCACCAGGCCAAAAATTTCATAAAACAAATCAGAAAAGGCGATCTTGTTTTCTTCTATCACTCTAAATCTAGAAATCCTGGGATTTATGGGGTTTGTAAGGTAGTCTCTGATCCATTCCCAGATCCAACTCAGTTTGATCCTAAAAGTAAATATTTTGATAAAGGTTCAAGCTTACGTAATCCACGCTGGTTTACGATTAAAATCAGATTTGTTCGAAGAATTTATGTTCCAGTTAAAGTACTCAAAGAAAAAATTCTCAGGGATAACAAATATTTTATGACTCAAAAGAGATTAACAGTTTTTCCTCTAAGTGAAATAGAGACTAAAATGTTATTGGACAATGAGACCCATCATTAAAACACGAGAGCAAATAGAGGGGATTCGGAAAGCTGCTAGGTTAGCCTCAATAGTGCTGGATGAGGTCTCTTTTTTAGTTAAGCCTGGAGTATCTACTGAAGAAATCAATAATTTTATTCACGAATTTATTGTTAAAAACGGAGCAATTCCAGCACCATTAAATTACAAAGGTTATCCAAAGGCATGTTGCATATCTGTTAATGATGTTATTTGTCATGGTATACCATCACCTGATGTAATTTTAAAAAAAGGAGATATTCTTAATATCGATGTAACTGTTATCTTAGACGGTTTCTTTGGAGATACAAGTCGGATGTTTTATGTTGGTTGTTTAGAGGATGTCTCTTTGGAGGCTCGAAAATTAGTTGAATCAACTGAAATGGCTATGTTTGAAGGTATTAAGGCTGTTAGGGAGGGAGCCTACCTTAATGACATAGGTGTTGCTATTGAATCTTACATCTTATCAACAAAGACTGGATTTCAAATTGTTCGAGAATTTACAGGTCATGGAGTCGGAATTAAGTTTCACGAGCCTCCACAGGTCCATCATTTTAATACTGGGAAAAGTGGTATTAAGTTAGAGGCCGGAATGACTATCACGATTGAGCCTATGATAAATGTAGGAAGTTGGAAAAGTAGATTAGATCCTGATGGTTGGACTGCGAGAACTGTGGATGGATCGCTCTCTGCCCAGTGGGAACACACTGTTTTGGTTACGGGTTTCGGATATGAGATACTATCGATATCATAGTTTTTTTTTTCCATTTTGGATAAAATTTAGTCGTGCGATTATCCGTCCTAGCTTTTGTTTTAATTTTGTTTGGATGTCAGCCACGAGGAGAGTTTACTCCTCTCGATAAAGTTTACGAACTTGCGGTTGCCAGATTTGAGCGAGCACTTCAAAATTCGAATACCTCATTTGATCAGAAGCTAAAAGATATATATGAAATTTTAGGCCTTGTGATATCTGATGGTTTAAATGAAGATCTAAGAATCCTAGGTTTAAAACTGGCTGACCTTATACCATACACTAATCCAACTGTGAGGCCAAGTTTATATGAACAGATTGATACATGTCTAAAACTAGCTGAGATTCAAGAAATATCCAAGGAAAAAGCTCTTTTATTGGCCTCTAGAATCTTGAATGTTTTAAGCTCGGAGCTGGAGACAACCGCCTTTCGGTATTCTCATTAGGAATTTAAGAACAGAATTTTTAGCTTATCATGGATCTTGATACTATTCGCGAATACGTTGCGGAAGGAAAAATAAGCGAAATAATAGAGCCCATAAATCTTCTAGAGCCTGACCAAATAGTTGATCTTCTAAATGTAGCAAATTCAGAGGATAGGAAGACCTTATTTCGGCTCTTAAAACCTGAACTAGGAATTGAAGTTTTAAAAATGTCAGATACTGCATTAGCAGCGGCAATCTTAGAAAGCTTATCCGAAGCAGAGATTCAATATTACATATCTCACTTGGATCCTTTTGATGCTGTAAAAATTTTCGAGCTTTTCCCTGAGGAGTTATTTGAAAGAATTCTTTTAAACTTAGATTCTGATCTTAAAACAGAGATTTTATTACTACTTGGCTACCCAGAGAATTCCGTAGGTAGATATTTAGACCTTAGTTTTATTGCTTTACCTGCCTCAAGTACAGTAAAGGATGCATTGGAGAAGATTCGTCAGAGTGATTTAGTAGAGGATGTTGATTGGATTTTTGTTCTAACTGATGACGGTAAATTTTTTGGCTCAGTTCCACTGAGATCTCTTGTTAAAGCGAATCCTGCTCAGAGATTAGATTCACTCAATGTAGATACGACGCAATTGCAGGTTACCTCTCGAATAAATGAAGCGATAGATATCTTCTCAAACACGTCACGATCTATTTTACCTGTAGTGGATTTAAATAACAGGTTAATTGGAGTTGTAAAAGCTGCTAATTTGCTTGACGTTGCTGCTGACATACAAGCGGAAAAACTAACGGCATTTGGAGGAACTATTGAAGGTGAAGTAGATTACAGAACTGGCACCATTTTTGAGATCTTTAAAGCTAGATTTGTTTGGCTACTTGTTCTTGTCATTTTCGGAGCTTTCGTATCGGGGTATGTAATTATTGAGCAAGACCTTTTCACAAAAGTTACTGTTTTGGCAGCTTTCTTACCTCCAATTATAGATATGGGTGGTAATGCTGGTTCTCAGTCTGCATCTTACGTAATTAGAGCTTTGGCTGTTGGTCAGATCCAGCCTAGCTTCTTCACAATTATTTCATTGTTAAAAAAGGATTTTATCGTAGCCTTACTATTAGGTTTGGCTCTTGCGGGCACAGAACTTTTGCTATCCTATCTCTCAAAGGATGTTGATTTTTCGGTTCTACTTTCTGTTGCTTTATCAATGGTTACCGTCGTTATAGTTGGGAGTGCAGTTGGATTTCTACTACCTTTTTTGGCGGTAAAATTCAAACAAGATCCAGCGACCCTTAGTGCCCCTGTTATAACCTCACTTATGGATTTAATTGGAGCCTTTATATATGTTGCTTATGCAAAGTTAATTGTATTGTAATTAGTATAAATAGGTTGATAGTCTTTGTTTTACCTTGAAATCGATTAAATTTATTAGTTAAACGAAGCATAAATGGAATCTAAAAGTATATTAGCTTCGAATGTATTTTTGCTACTATTTTATAGCATCTTATTTAAGATAGTTAGATTATAGCTATGAATAAGATAGACCTTTTAAAAAGGTCAGTATTGAAGTGCAGAAAAATTATTGATCTATATGTATTTAACCTTACAAGCTTGCTTTGGGTGTTAATGTAAAAAAATAACCATAAAGTATTTCAACCAATAAATTCTAATTTTAAAAGCAGTAAGTATGTTTTAAAAGCGCTAATAAATAGACTTAAGTTTTACTTTTTTTAAAAAGCAATTCTTTGTTTAGAGATTTATGCCTTGTTTGTTCAAGTTAGAATCTGCAAATTATTTTTCTTACAAACTAAGATACCGCATTTTTTGAAATTTTTAAATTTAATTAGTATCTAAACTGCGATTTAAGCCAGTTTAAATATTCTAAATTGGGATTTGAATAATAATCCTTCAGTTTTATTAAACTTAAAATATATAAAATAAGTTTTTTAACTTGATACTTTGAAAAGTAATGATAGTTTTAGATTAAGCTGGCATAATACCAAAAATTAGATTCTATCTGGTTTAATTTATCAGTTAGGGGTTAGTTTTTATCTTTAAAATTCTCACTCCTTTAAATACGCTTGATTACTTTCTACTATTTAGCAAAGACATGAACTAACTATAGATCTATCTCCCAGTGCCTCATCAAGCCTTTTTAAGGGGCTAATAAATCTGTTCTTTGTAAAATTTTTAAACGCAATGTCTTTAGAGTAAGTGTACGGCCACTCATCAAACAGTTCATAGAAAGCATGAGGAGCATTCTTTAAAGGATCTGAATCTAACCACGAAGACTCCATTTCCTTTTTTATACTTATCAGCGCTGCTGCAAGTTCCTCAAGCTCAGAGATAGGCTCAGACTCTGTTGGTTCAAACATCAATGAATTTTTAACTGGCCAGGCAACCGTGGGAGGATGAAAACCGTAATCAATCAGTCTTTTAGCAATATCAAAGCAAGAGTATTTCATCTCACTTAAGTCAAGTATAAATTCATGACCAACTAGCCCATTCTTGTTGGTTGCGTAAACACTGTAATTTGAGCTTACTAAGTTCATTAGGTAGTTTGCTTTTAGAACTGCCCTTAAAGAGGCAGTTTTTAATCCTCTAATTCCAAGAGATTTAATGTAAGCGTAACTTACTAAAAGTGCTCCAAGGTTACCCCAAGGAGATGAATTTGTAGTCAGGGAATCAAATATATTTCCATTGAAAAAATCTTTTGGAACAGAGTTTTTTAGTTTATCTGAAAAACAAACAACGGCTGCGCCAGGACCACCGCCACCATGTGGTACAGCAAAGGTCTTGTGTAAATTAAAGTGACAGATATCGAAACCTAAGTCTGAAGGTTTTAACCAGCCAACAAATGCATTAAAGTTGGCCCCATCAAGATAACTAAAAGCACCAATTTTTTTTATATTTTTGTTTATTTCAATTATTCGAGGATCAAAAACTCCGTAAGTAGATGGAAAAGTAATCATTACAGCAGCAACTCTCTCCGTTAAATTTCTTTTCAGATCTTCAAAATTAAGGCTGCCTGATGAATCAACTTTTAATTCATGTATTGTAAAATCAAGCATGGCTGCTGAGGCGAAATTTGTTCCATGAGCAGACTCTGGAATTAAAATAACTCTTCTCTTTGAGTCAGAGAAATAATTTTTTATCGCCAGTAACGAGAATAATTCTGCTTGGGCTCCAGAGTTTGGATGAAATGAAATATTTTTATATCCAATCAGTAAATACAGCAATTTTCTCATTTCCTTTAAAAATCCATTTAATCCGGCAAGAGTTTCTTTTGGTTGATACGGGTGTATATCTGTAAATGGTTTTAAACCCATAAGTCTTATACAAGAAATAGGATTATGCTTCATTGTGCATGAACCAAGAGGAATTGAACCATTTCGTAAAGTATAGTCCTTATCCTCTCGCTTTTTTAAAAACCGAGATAACTCCAACTCAGAGTACGCTCTTACAAATGGTTGAGGCCACGCTATTTCGGGTATTTCTCTTGAATGCCAACTTTTTGAGGGTGTTATGTTAAGAATTTTTAGAATGTAGTCAATATCTTCTTTAGAATGAATATCCGAGAAGGAAAACCTGATTAAAGAGTCACTTAATTTATAGAAATAGATTGAATTATCAGTTAAACGTTTTTGAATAGATGGCTCTAAATTAAAAGAGATAGTGTCAAATACATTCTTATTGAAAGGTTCTAGGTTTAAATTATTTAAGAAATACTGGCAGAGACTGAGAACTTTAACGATCTTTTTCAATAGTTTTTCTCTCCCTAAAAGAAGTAAATTAGCGACTATAAACGTGCCAGTCAAACTTTGTGAGGTACAAATATTACTAGTTGCTTTATCTCGTCTTATATGTTGTTCTCGAGTTTGAAGTGATAATCTGAAACCTTTGTGTCCTTTGGCATCATATGTTATTCCCACTATTCTGCCTGGGACAAATCTTAATAATTGTTTGTCTGCTACGAAAAAAGCTGGGTAGGGCCCTCCTCCCCACATGGGTAAACCTAGTCTTTGAGCTGAGCCAACAATTATTTTAAGAGGTAAACTCTTAATTAATTCAGACTTAAATATCAAAAAATATGGGTCTACGACTGCTATTCCGTTTAGACCCATCTTAGTTAACTCTGTATAAATTTGCAAATCTTCACACCAATCTCCATATTTATCTGGGAAGAATGCAACGAATGCAAAACACTCTTTTGCATTCTCAATAGTGTTCAAAAAATCATAGGAAGGTAAGCGATTTCTCAGGACAGCTAAAAGAGAGTCAAAAGCCGAATTAAGCAAAAGTACCTTTTTGTTATCTGTATTACTCCAATTCCTTAAACATCTTATGCCATCTGCCAAAGCACTTCCAAGGTCAAGTAAAGTGGCAACAGAGATATCTAAGTTTGTAAAACTTCTAAAAAACTCCTGAAATAAATATAACATTTCCAATCGTCCTTGAGAGATTTCTGGTTGATACGGGGTGTAAGGGGAGTGCCAAGACGGATTCAAAAGTATTAATTCAAAAAGTATGGGATTAACTTCAACCGGGTAATAGCCTTCCCCACAAAAAGTAAGTTTAGAGGTGCGTATTTTTTTTGATAAGTTTTGTAAATTTTTTTCTACGTTCTCCAGTGATTCAGGTTCAAACTCAACAAATTTAGATAATTTACTAAAGCCAAAAACCTTTCCCATCCACGTGGATGGAGTGTCATTCCCTATTAACAATTTAAGTTCCTCTTCTATCTCAAATTCCATTAGTATTCAAACAAAACTTCCTGTCCAATTTCAATTTCAAACTTATCTGATAAACCTCCGTTTATTTCTAAGGCGTACTTGAAAGGGACTTTAGAATTTATCTGGGTTGTGCTGAGGGGAGTCGTATTTTTTGCTATATCAACTATTCTCTTATCTGCCGAAATAAATATTATATCTAGAGGGATGTAAGTGTTTTTCATCCAAAAAGGATAATATCCTTCGCTTGAGTAAATGAACAGCATACCCCTATCTTTTGGTAAATTTTTTCTGTACATTAATCCAAGCGCTCTTTGAGCAAAAGTTTCCGCTACCTCGACATAAAAATTAACTTCTCCGGATTTTGTTCTCACACGTAATTCTAAAAGTGATTTCTGTTTAAAAAACCTAAATCCCAAATAAATAAGTATTAGAACAACTATAACTATCAGAACAGCTTGCACTCGATTTTTCCTTTTAAGCTTTTCATTTACGGGCATAATACCCATTTTACAAACTTGTGTCTATCTTTAATACTTATTTACACTCTTTATAAATGAAATTTGGAACTGATGGTATAAGAGACTTGATCTACTCATTGGAGTTTAATCCTAGTAACCTCGCAAGGCTGGGCTCGGCTCTGGCAGGATTTATTCGGGAAAAAAAGCTTGATCATACGGTTTGTATATGTCGAGATACGAGGGCTTCATCACAGTATATACAAAATGCTTTAGTGTCCGGCCTTTTATACTTTGGAGTGAATGTTTTTGACTTGGGGATTCAACCAACCGGTTTGTTTAGTCGCTTCTTGCGTGATTCAAATTTTTCACTTGGGATAAATGTAACGGCATCCCATAATACTATTGAGTACAACGGCATTAAAATTTTTAATTCAGATGGGTCAAAATTATCCAGAGAAGATGAACTTTTAATTGAGAATCTTTTTGCCACCATGGTAGATCGTATTAGTGGAATTCAACCTAGATTTGGGGAGTTTAGGTCTCAGGAGATCCCAGAGGAAGTTTTTGATTTTTATCTTTCTTTAATTACAAATGACAGGTATAGCGATTATTCTGTTTTAATCGATTGCGCTAATGGCGCCATCACAAATGCGGCTAAAAAGATTTTTCCTACTCTATTTAGAAATGTCATTTTCTCCGGAGATTCACCAAATGGATACAACATTAATGAAACTGGAGCGATGAATTTGAGTAGGTTCATCGACCTTTGTAAATTGAATCAGGTTGATTTCGGGTTTTGTTTTGATGGAGATGGAGATAGATGCTACGGTTATCTCCGTGGCCATTTAGTGGATGGTGATTGTTCTCTTGCTCTTCTGTGTAAATATCAGCAGTTAGTGTTTAAAACTGAACTCAAAGGTATTGTGGGTACGGTCTTATCCAATTCTGCATTAGAGGAGATTGTAACGTCAGTAGGAGCCCAGTTTTACAGAGCTTCTGTTGGGGATAAGGAGGTTTTTGAGGCTATGCAGAGATTAAATTATGATTTAGGAGGTGAACCAAGTGGGCATATTCTATTTAAAGATACCCCAGTAAGCGATGGAATTTTAACTGCAATCTACCTGTCATTGGTTTTCTCTGAGATGCTAGCCTCTAATGTTGATGTAACAAACATATATGTGCCTTATGCTGTAGATATGAAAAATTATAAGTTAAAAGATCGAAAGCCGTTTACGGAAATCTATGAACTTCAAAAGTTTATTGATGAGAAAAAAGAGAATGGTGTAAAAGTGGTAATAAGATACTCAGGCACTGAAAACATTGTTAGAGTTCATGTAGAATCTAAAAATCAGTCGTTAATAAATGATACTCATGGTGAGATAAGGCGTATTCTCAGTAGCGCTGGAATAATATGAAACACATACCAGTTGTTAGTGTACAGCAAGCACTTCTGGCTGATAATCTTATTCAAGATTCTTTATATGATGTAATAAGGTTTGTTGGGTTTCAATTAGCTAATGAGTTTTGTAAGTTGTTTTTACCTAATTCAGTTTTAATTGCAGTTGGACCCGGTAACAACGGGAATGATGGTTTGGCTTTGGGAATTGAGCTTCTGCGGAGAGGTTACAATGTTTTTTTTATAGATTTGTATCCCAATGAATCAAATTTAATCAGAAGCAAGCTTAAAAGCCTTTTATCCTCAGATAAATTTCTATCAGGCATAAATTTTAATCTGTCTTGCTTTGACTTCACCTTTGTCGATGCTATATTTGGTTTAAAACAACGATTTCCCTTGGATCAAAAAGTTATTGACGTTTTAAGGTTAGCTAACAGTTGCAAAACAAAAATTGCAATCGATGTACCAACAGGTATAAACCCAGACTCAGGAGAGGTAGGGGAGAAAATAAGTTGGGATTATACTTTTTGTATACAAGCCATTAAACAAGGACTATGTTTTGGCGAAGCATCCGTTTTGTCTGGGCAAAAAATGGTTGTAGATTGCAAAATAAAAATTCCAGAATATGAATACATTTATGAAAGTCTTGATTTGTTTAGAGTGGAACGTAATCGTGCTAGTCACAAATATTTTTATGGACCAGTTGGCTTAATAGCTGGAAGTAAAAACATGCCAGGAGCATCAAAAATTGCAGCCCTTGGTGCATTATGTAGTGGCGTAAGTTTTATTCACCTTTTTTCTCAATCTGAGGCAGCGTGGGTAAAAGAGGCAATCTTTATAAAAATCAAAGAATTTTCACTTAGTGAATTAAAGAATAAAATTTCTCATAAAATTAAATCATTAGTTTTTGGACCGGGAGTGGAGAATTTTAAATCAGATATTTTTATTTTGTTGAAATCTCTAGGATCCCCCTGTGTTATTGATGCTGGTGGATTAAAAAATCTAATTGAACTAAATGAAAATTTTGTTTTAACTCCCCATGTAGGCGAATTAAATGCTCTAGAACCCCAGAGTTACAAAAGCATATTTGAAAAGTTATTGGACGTAAGAAAAAAATATAAAGCATGTATTTTAGTTAAAAGTAATTCTTACATTTATAAAGGGAGAGAGAGGAATTTTATTTTAGAGGTTAACAACTCTAAATTATCTTTTGGAGGAGTGGGGGACTTCTTATCAGGCTTGATTGGTGGGTTTTTAGCTCAAGGCTTGAATATTGATGATGCAGTTCTACTTGCTGTAAAACTCTTAAGTAAGAGTGGACAGCAATCGGCCTGGAATCTTGATTCTTTAATAGATAAATGCAGAGAGAATATTAAGTATGTATTATATCAGTAAAACAGTCACAACAAGTGAGTTTGAATTAGAGGAACTCAGAAAACAAATTTTTTCTGTGCCACACTGTATGGTTCACCTAATAGGAGAATTAGGTGCTGGGAAAACAACACTTCTAAAAATGATTTTGGGGGATTTTGTTGATTCTCCCAGTTTTGCGCTTCATAATGAATACATATTTGAATATTGCCAAAGAATTTGGCGAGTAAGCCATTGGGATTTTTATAGAGCCTCAAGAGTTCCAGAGGAATTTTTTTTTGATGATAACGACGTAATATTCGTTGAATGGGCTGATAAATTTGCTGATGTTTATTTTCATAAAGCTGCTGATTTAATTATTTACTTAACCCTTAACCATAAGGTTTTTGTTTTCTCTCTAAGCACAGCCTCTTGAATAGCCACAGGTGATACATTTTAAGCAAGATCCAGAGCGTAACAAAGTAAAATTGCCGCACTCCGGACAAGCATCCCCCTCAAAATATTTTATTTCCTTTTTGTCAAAAATTTTTTGCTCTTCACTAATCATGGAATGCGCCAAATCTGATCTTTTTAAGTAATGAATAGCTAGTTCTCTAAAAATATAATCTGAAATTGATGTTGCGTTTTTAATTGCTTGACTTCCTAGCACTGGTCCACTTGGTTCATATTTTGTGAATATAAAAGCATCAACAAACTCCTCCAATGGAACGCCATACTGTAAACCTATTGACACAGCTATAGCAAAGTGATTCATTATGCTTCTTAAAGCTGCTCCCTCTTTACTTAGATCAATAAATATTTCCCCTAAAGATCCGTCTTCATACTCTCCAGTTCTCAAATAGATCTTCTGACCAGCTATGACAACTTTCTGGGTAAATCCGCGTCTACGTGAGGGTAAAGTTCGTCTTTGAGGAACTAATTTACTCTTTTCTTGGTTTTTTGAGAGTGGCTGCCAATTTTTAGAGCCATCTCTATAAACAGTTATTGACTTGCATTTTAGCTTGTGTGCTAGTAGGAATACTCTTTCAACGTCATCAATCGATGCAGAGCTTGGCAAATTTACAGTTTTAGAGATTCCACCGCTTAAAAACTTCTGACATTCAGCAACCATTTTAACATGACCTTCAACTGAGATAGTGTCAAGATCACAGGTTCCGTTCGCTACCTGAAAAATTTTAAGGTGCTCTCGTTTTAAATTAGGTGCACCCAATATTGTTTTGTGACCGAAACAAAACCTATCAGCTTTTTCAATTTCTTCCTGCGAAAAATTTAAAAGATCTAGTAAACAAAAGGTAGGATCATTTGCGGAATCGGTGTTGATCATTAAGTTATTAGCTAAAAACTCTTTACTAAAGTTACCAACTTGGAATACTTCTTTAAGTGAATCGTATTTTAAAATCAGTTCCTCTATCATACTAAGGCTTTCCTCTGAGAAGCCAATTTCTTTCAGGGATGAATGATTAATTCCTGGAGCACCAACAATTGTTCTGTGTCCTACAATATAATTTTTAATCTCCTCAATTTCCTCTTTTGAATAACCTAGCTTTTTAAGAGCTCCTATAAATGATTTGTTCACAAAGCTTAAATAAGCTCCATTAGATAATCTTTTAACCTTTATTAAATTGAATTCAGGTTCAATGCCTGTTGTTTCAGCATCCATTAAAATTGAAATCGTTCCAGTAGGAGCAATGCATGTATGCTGAGCATTTCTAAATTT